>NZ_JBGTFM010000264.1:0-16092 GCF_041747255.1 Blastomonas sp.
TCACAGACATGCAAGCGCTGCTGGCTGATGGAGAGGCTTATTTCAAGGTCGCGGTGGTTGCAGATCAGGTATATGCACAGTTCATCACCAAAAGTGCCGTGCACATCTATGCCCTGGATTTGGATCGCCCGGGCCTTGATCGTGTTGTCGCCCAACTCCGCGATTCGATCGTGCGTGAAGAAAATGGCGTACTGGTGACCTATCCGTTTGACGCGGCGCTAGCGCATCAGTTGTATCTCAGTCTAATGGGACCAATCGATGCTGAGCTCGCCGATGTGCGCCATCTGGTATTTGAACCTGATGGCGCGATGCTGCAATTGCCGCCGTATCTTTTGGTGGTCGAACAAAAAGGCATAAACGCATATTTGGCGCGCTCAGCGCAGCCTGATGGCGATGCGTTCGATTTTACCGGCATTAAATGGCTGGGAAGGGCGCGCGAAATGTCGATCTCGGTCAGCCCCCGCTCGTTTGCCGATGTAAGAGTAATCCCCGCCTCGCGCGCGAGTAAACCTTATCTTGGGCTGGGCAATAATGCCCAGCCGCCTATCGAGGTTCGCCCCATTGCGGCGGTGGGGCAAAGTTGTGATTGGCCTCTGAGCGTTTGGCAGCACCCGATCGCGCCGGATGAACTTTTCCTCGCCAACCAGATTGTCGGCGGACAGAATGGCAATGTCGTGACGGGTCAGGCGTTTTCCGATACTTCGCTTTTGGCGCGCGACGACCTTGACGACTACCGCGTGCTGCAGTTTGCCACCCACGGGTTGGTCACTGCACCTCGGCCCGAATGCCCCGCGCGACCCGCGCTGGTGACATCATTCGGTGATGGCAATTCCGATGGTTTGCTTAGTTTTAGGGAAGTTTTTGACCTTAAACTGGACGCAGATGTTGTTATTTTATCAGCGTGCGACACAGCCGGTATGGCAACGGTTGGGGCGTCACGCGATGCAGGCATCACCACGGGCGGCAACTTCGCATTGGATGGACTGGTTCGCGCGTTTGTCGGCGCGGGGGCGCGATCGGTGGTCGCTAGTCATTGGCCGGTTCCCGATGACTTTGATGCCACCAAGCGGCTTATCGGCGGAATGTTCAGCGCCGCCCCAGGCACGCCGCTGGCGCGCTCGTTAAACGCTGCGCAGCAGGGGCTGATGGACGATGCCGCCACCTCTCATCCGTATTATTGGGCCGCCTTTGTCATTTTGGGCGACGGCCAGAAAGCGCTGTTGACCAAGCCGGCAGGGCAGTGAGGCGCGAGCGAACCGTGCAAGGCCAAAGCACGTGCCGTGGATATGTTAAAGCACATGCCGTGGATATGTTAGCGCGAAAACATGGATAGCCCATAATGTTATTTCTCTTGGTACCAGTCGCATTAGTAGCACGGTTTTAGTGAGGCCAGATGCCCAAAGGTAGCTTTCCATGTTTGCCCGACCTCAAGCCGACGTTCCGCAACCAGCCCAATTGCAGTCCTTGT
This sequence comes from Blastomonas sp., assembly GCF_041747255.1. Lineage (GTDB taxonomy): Bacteria > Pseudomonadota > Alphaproteobacteria > Sphingomonadales > Sphingomonadaceae > Blastomonas. The sequence continues at coordinate 1,469 of NZ_JBGTFM010000264.1, forward strand.
ACTTCGCCGCTTCAGGAATGGCCGGTTTCAGCGATACCGGTCGTCCTCAGTAGTGGTGGCGATCGGCAGTTTTGTCCCAAACATGGGCCTTCAGGCTGAGCAGCATTGGCATCTAACGAATGGCGGGTTTTATGACTGGTAGACATCTGCTAGCAAAAGGTAACATCCCTGAGCTTTGAGGTGGAATTTGATGCCTTGCCGCTAAGATGACGGTTCTTGTCAATTAGTCCGTTCGTTGCCGCTTCGTGGCTGGCCTGAGCAAACGAGGTGATTGTGGAACGTGAATGTTTCTCAGGGTTGAAATTCATCTACGAATTGTTCGATTCCAGATCGTCTACTGAATTTTCGGGTTTTCTGTCGGTTCAAGCTCAACGAGCATTTTGAGGTGCTCGGCCCATAATTGCATGGCTTCAACCCGTTCTGGTGCCCAGTCGTGGAGATGATAGGGTTCAGTAGTCCTCCCGCTATGGATTGATCGATGGTTCTGCAGCGCTGCGATCACTTCCATGCGAACATGCAGCCTTTGCAAACCGGTCGCGAACGATCGGCGAATATCGTGGAGTCGCCATTCGCGTTTCAACTCCATGTCGGATTCGCAGATAATCCGGTCGAGCCTAGCCTTCATCTTCGAGAAACCTGCAAGGCTGGTTTCCGGCTTATGCTGAAAGACTGCCCCGCGCCGTGGCCAGATTGCGCCCTTGCCCAGAATGTCCAGCTCGATCACGGCGAGATCGCTCAGTGGCACTTGATGGACGAGCTGGTTCTTTGTCCGCTTGCTTTCGAGGGTCCAGACTTTTTCGTTGCGGTCAAGTTCCTCCCACCCGATGCCTGCCACCTCGCCGCGGCGCTGGCCGGTGATCAGCAGTAGCCTGATGAAGGGGCCCCAAATTGACCAGTCCGGCTCGGTATGGGTATGCGCTAGGATCACTTGCAACTCGTGATCCGTCAGAAGCCGATTGCGTGGCGCAATCTTGCTGGGACCCCTCATGCCCACCATGGGTGATTGGCTGAGATCACCCTGTTCGATGGCCCAGTTAAATATCCGTCTGATCAGCTTGAACAGGTCACGGCGAAGGGCAGGGCTGTCGATTGGCACCTTGTCCAAAACTTCGGTGATGTGGCGGCGTTCAATGCTCGCCAGTGGGCGCATGCCAAGCACAGGGACCAGCCAACGCCGGACGTTGCTCTCGTGCGTCTTGTAGGTTCGCTCGCCCCATTCGCGCTTCGCATAGGACTCAAGGAAGCCTTGGACGTAACGATCGAACCGAAGATCGACCTCTTGTCGTTGCCGCTCCTGCGCTACCTTTCGGGGATCAACGCCTGCCTTGATCTGCTCAAGAAGTCGACGCGCCTCGTTGCGAGCATCGCCCGGCTGCCATGGGCTCGCGTGGGTGCCGATGGTGTGCCGTCGTGTTGGCGTGCCTCTGCCACCCATTCTGAACTGCAGGACATACACCTTCTTGCCAGCCTTGGTGACCTTCAAGCCAAACCCATGGACCTCGGAATCCCAGATGAAGAAATCCGAGCTGGATGGCTTCGCCGCCTCCACTGTTCGCAGCGTTATCTTCGATCCCATCGCACTCTCCAGCAATCACATAGCAATCACCGTTTATGGGATCGCCTGAAAATTGCCAAACTATGATTGCCAAAGTCTCGAGATTTCGGGCGTAATTTCCGGGTGTTAAGCCTGAAGATGCATGCGGCCATCACACTGGGGGTGTGGGGGTCGGAGGTTCGAATCCTCTCGTCCCGACCAATTAATTCCCATCATTTAGTGGCGGATTGCGCTCGTCGCTACCTTCACATGTTGTCCGTTGGCGAGCACGCTGACGTCACTCAGGATCGCATCGCGTCAAAATCGGCGTTGTTGCGCCGTTGCGCTGGATGCTTTTGATATCGTCTGAGCTTCCAGGAAATTCCAAGTCTAGTCCTTTGGGGTTCCGGTGTGATAGCCATCGCAGGTTTAATAAAGCTCGGCCATTTTTGACATAAGCCTTCTGAAAGTCAGAACGGTGATGACCTTGTCGGGGGCATATTCGGTGAGCAGCATCTCATGCGTTGTGCGTCCATCGAACTTCTCGCCCCAGGCTCGGTAAGGATTTCGTTTAAGGGTTTGCGAGTGGATGCCAGCCTCGCCAACAGTCTGGGGTAAAACATCTGGCTCACTTGGCGCCGCAATCTTGGGTGCCTGGACCTTTCAAGAGTGCAGGGTGCCGCCCGCGCGGTCAGCATCATTCAATCGGTCGCCTGCCGTCGAGAAGATCAGGCTCGCGGGACTCATCGCGTTCGTCGGTCACAAGTTGCTCAATAGCACAGTCCGGGCCGGTATCGCCGTCCACTGGCATTGCGGAAGTCGCCAGTCGCGACGTTTTTGGTGGGGCGGGATTTGTGGACTGCGCAAGCCCGCCGATGCGGCCGATATCACCGCCTCCATCGACGCGAATTCGGTAGATCGGTTCGGGCAACACAAATCCTTCCCGCTCCAGTGCCTGCTTTGCGGCCTGGATTGCGAGGCTTCGGCCTTTGCCAAAGTCGGTCTGGCGTTGGTCGATCCATGCGAAAAAACGCAAGACGATACTGGAATCGCCAACGACGTCGATGATCGCATGGCAACGCGGTTGCGGCAGCACGATGGAAATGCCCCGCATCGCTGCAAGGCCAACCTGCATGCCAAGCAGCGGATCATCATCGGAATCGATTCCCAGATCGAACTCGATCCGCCGCTGCGGGTTGCGCGTGTAATTTAGGATGATTGCCTTGAAGACGGTGGCATTGGGAATGCGCAGATGGTTGCCGTCCAGTGTCATCAATATGGTTGCGCGCGATGTGAGGCGAATGACGCGGCCTTCGCTGTCGCCGATCAGCACATGATCGTTGGCGCGGAAAGGCTGGCGCAGGCTGAGCATCAGGCTTGAAACATAGTTGTCGACCGTGTCCCGAACCGCAAATCCCAGCGCGATGCCGATGACGCCGGCGCTGCCGAGGACAAGCCCCAATAGCGCGGTGGCGCCAAGGATCTGCAGCGCAACGATCAGACCGGCAACGATGCTGATAATCCGGACAGCGCCGCCGATCAATTCAGCAAGAAAATTGTTGGGCGCAACCCAGCGCCAAAACCGGTCCTGCGCCGCCAGAAGATATCCGAGGCTGGCAATGATCAATCCCGCCAGCAGTGCGACCCCGAACAAAGGGATGGCGCGGGCAAGGCCCCGGAAGTCAGCGGTGAACTTATCCAAAACGGGCGCAAGATTGCCGTCCACCTCAAAACTGCGGTCGATGGTGTTTTCAACCGTGACCACCCCGGCAAAACGCGCGGCGATGGCTTCAGCCTTCTCCCGGTCCGCCTGGTTCGGTACCGTACCCGTGAGCGTGACCACGCCAGACTGCACCCGAATTTGGACGGCGCGCAGGCCTTCGATTTCTTGGAAGATGCTCTTCATGCGCGATGCGATGATGCGGTCGGTGCGGGCATCATGGATCGCAGGTTGGATTGCAGGATCGGAACCTTCAGCGACCTCGATGTCTGCTCCCGCAGGTTCCGATAGAATAACGGGCTCGGCAGCCTGCGCGAGGAGCGGAACAGGAGCCAGCAGCGGTATAAGCACGGCGAAAAGAACGACAAGCAGCCCAAGCCCTTTATTTGGCGTTCTTCCTCGTCGGTCGCATCGGTGCCATAGCATCCGCCACGTGTTGACGCGATCGTCGCAAGCGCCGAGCGCCGCTGTGACGGCCAAATCAAACGTATTCATCTTGCCAGGTGTTGGTTTCCCGCGGAGCAGCAAGGGGGCAATCAGCGCGACATATGCAGCGCCTCCAATCAGGACAACATTCAGCACACCGAGCCAGTCGTCAAAAAACATTCGGTTCGCTCCAGACGATTGTATGTAAATTTGCAACGCCGCTTTGGCCCTGTAGTTGCAAAACCTGCGGTGCCATTTCAGCTTTTACTGGGGGCAACTTTCGTTTCATTTTCAACACCACCAGCCAATACGACCGATCAGCTATGCGCGTCATCTCGGTCTAAATGAGCTGCGATTGCAGCCACCAGAAAGCGGACATTCGCTTAGCAGCAGCGTGTCCATACGGCTGTACGAGCGCATAACCGGAATGGTTGGCGGCGCCTACGCCGATGAGATCGCCCTGGATGGATGCTGGCGCGAGCAGGCAATCGTACTGCCGTCGTCTCGTTCAATCCTGAGGCCGCCAGGTTTACGCAACCTACGCCTGACCGAGCGGTAATTGTATTGAAGGATCGCGGTTGATCAATCGACACATCAACGTAGCGCCACAGTCATGCATTCGGAATAATCATTTCGCTGTTTGGCATGCCTCCTAATGCGGAATGGCTCACGCTTCCTGTCGACCTCGGTCGCCTTGGGCGTGTCCCACATAGGGACACTTTCCGTAAAGGAATTCGACTCTTTTGAGAGAATAACCTAAAGGGATCAACGCTTCATGAACGCGAGTCCCGCGCAAACCGGGTCACGCAAGGGTTGCAGATGAAGTGGCACGCGGAATATCTGCGGTCACTCCCGTGTCTGACTTTAGCAGAACCGCGTTCAAGAGAGGAAACAATGATGAATAAGTTCATTCTAGCCGCTGCTGCGGCTGCTCTGGTTATTCCTGCAGCAGCGATGGCAGCGCATTTTTCCGACAGGCGCTGGCCCCGGCGGCGTTGTTAACACACAAAACCCTGATGGTTTCAAAAACAAAGGCCAGTGCCAGTCAGCGCTGTCGCAAGAGATCAACCGGCAGCGGAAAGATCCGAGCGAACGGAGCCCTGCTCGTCAGGGTGATTCCACCTCCGAGTTCCAGCGCGCCATGCTCGACCGCTTCGAGTGCCGCGAAGATGGTGACACCGGCGTTTTCCGCGTTTTCTTGAGCTAGTCAGTTCGACAATACAAGGAATGAGAATACCCGCAGAGCTTGGCTTTGCGGGTGTTTTTTTTGATCAGAAAAGTTTTCGTATCGACAACTTGATGCTTCGACCGACCGGGTCCTGATAGGCGTGCTGGAATGCAACCGGGGTCACACCTGCTTGATCGACAACCCGCTGCCGGGAATTGAACAGGTTATCGACCTCTACGGCGATTCGCATCCGCTGGCTCCAATGGCTGCGATCCCCTTTGGCGATCACCTCGCCAACATTGGCAAACAGGTTGAGGTTGAACCGCGCCAGATCGCGATACCTGAGTTCGCCGAACGAACTGGTTGCCCGGTAACCGCTCGTCCAATTGATATCGAGGTTCGCGCCAAGGCCATTATTCAGCAATCTTGCGCTAAATTCTACCGAATGGCGCGCCGCACCTCCTCCGGCACCTTTCAGAAAATCGATGGTTGGGCCATTCGCGAACGGCGTCAGGCGGTTGCGCAACAGAATACGGTGATCAAGCGTAAACAGAAGCGTTCCGGCGCGCGGACCTGCGCCAATCTTATCTTCAATTTCTGCGCGTAAATCACCCGCTTCACGAAGCTGCGCGGCGAGCTGCTTCGACCATGTCAGCGTCCAGTTTAATCGGTCTAAATTCGACTGATCGAAATTGACCGGGCGCGCATCAAACCTCACAAGCCTGCCTGAACCATCGCGAATGAAGCGCTCGGGGAACGCGGTTGCAAGCTCCTGCGAGACTGCGGGTAGTGGGAGAACGAGTCCGTCGATGCGGCGGCGCACGTATGAGGCGTTAAAAAGTAGATCCGGCAATGCATCTGGCATTATCGATAGCGAAAATCGCATCGATTTCGTGCGCTCTACACTCAGCGATGGATTGCCGCCGTCAAGGCGTTCGGCAACAACGGTTTCACCGCGCAAAAAGTCGAAAATCCGAACTTCTGGTGTGATGACGCGGGAGCCTCCAAGTGCGGTAATGTCCGGTGCACCGTCTTTGCGTGACCAGAACGACCCAATCCGGATTCCGGGTATCGGGCTCCAGCGCAGGCCAGCGCCGTATCCCCCGATGGTCGGCAGATCGTCTAAAGTTTCGATGTTACCTTCGATCTCGGCAGTCAGCCGACCCATTGAGGGCAACACGCGCGCCCCCGTGAGCGGAATGCTGAGACTTGCCGACCCTTCAGCGCGTGAGCGAGACAATCGAACCGTGTCTGCCGCCAACCCCAACATGCTTTCAGAGCGCAGGATATATCGCCCGCCCTCAAGCTCAACATTCGCGCGGATTGTGCCCGCCGGTATTGCGACGAGCGGGCCATTGAACTGGGCAGTGCCCAAAAGCAATGTTGTGCGGTTACGGCTCTGGTCCCAACGGACACCGGCATTGCTGTTCTTCCGCTCGATGCGGGTTTGCTCCACCGCCCTATCGAACGTCGCGCTGGCGAACCAGCTCCACGCCCCAATTGCACCGTTGGCGCCGGCCGAGAGGCCTGCAGTTCGGCCCGTCCGTCGATTGGCCAAGAAATTGCGTCCGCCGGTTTCTGACGGAGTCAGAGAGGGTCCGATCCGCCCCTGGCTGCTGGTGGAACCGACCATAGCGCTGAGATCGAAAGACACGCCCTTCAGCATTTTGCCTGACCAACTGCCGCCAAGGTCAAACTTTTCATTGCCGGGGAGCAGCGTGCGCGCGGTGCCTTCGCCATTCACAACAGTCCGGTCCGCCTCAAACAATGAATCGCTGCGAAAGTATTTTGCCTTCGCATTCCACCGTCCTTCGCCCGCTATGCGCGCGACACCGAATTCACCGCCGATTCCGCCGGTCCCGCCCGAGGTTGCGCGTTGCGCCGCACCGATTGTAGTAACCGCACGAAAGTTCTTACGTAAAATGAGGTTCACGACCCGCTGGTCGGTGCCGGCCCCATATAAAAGAGAGGCTTCTTCAGGGAGAATTTCGACCCGTAACAGCGCTTCTGGCGGTAGATCGCCCACTTGAGCGAGGTTTGCAATCCGCTTGCCGTTGACGAGAATAATCGGCCCGTTCGCTTCGGCACCGCGGGTCCTGGGGGCAAGCGCAGCCAGCAGGTCTGAAATAGAATCTGCAGCGTAAGCTTCGATCTCGCGTTCGCCAATTTCGACCAACGGCGAGACGTCGCCTGTCGTCATCCCACGCAGTCGTTCGCCGACAACGACAATTTCCTGCGCGGGCCTTAAATCGTTTGCGCTTCGTTGTTCCGGCGCGCGATTGTTGTCGCTGGCCCAAGCTGACCCCGGGACTAGCGAAATAAACATTACCAGCAGGAAATGAGCCAGTCGCATAGCCAAGCTATGAGTAAGTTTTCGGGCCTGTGCACCCCCATCAACAGCGTGAAATTTAGTCGTTCCAATTTGGCATGGTTTTTAGACGATTTCTTGTCGATATATTTATTCAGAAGCATACGCAAATAAGATCGAAACAGAGTTGATAAGTCTCGATATCTACGTTCGCGGAGATGACGGCTACGAGCTAAGTATCCCTCTATCATAACGCTGCTAAGTCAATAAAATAGGTAGATATTTTAAGCGATCTGGAACAAATTCAGGCGACTTTTCACGCAAGGCAGTATTTGCTTCAATGTGTGATCTAGGTTCAGGGTTTACCTTGGTGGCTACCATAACCAGACTGGCATTGGTCGCGATGGGAGCAGCATCGCAATCACGGTTCATACCTCAATCCAAGGGTGCAACCGTCGGCAGTGGTATCTGCCACGGCTGTGCATGATCCAAGCGGGTGCAGCTGTTGTGCTTCGTGGATGAGAAACGATAACAAAAAAACCCGCCAACCGACTGGTTTGGCGGGTTTTTTTATGGTGGGCGTAGCAAGGATTGAACTTGCGACCCCTGCGATGTCAACACAGTGCTCTACCACTGAGCTATACGCCCACGCTGGTCATTATCTGCCCACGGCTGGCGCGGGCAGGGCGGTCCATTACAAAGCTGCGGCATGAGGTGCAAGCAGTATTTGCCGACGTGATGGCGGCGCTAAAGGCTTTGCGCAAACGTGCCGCGCGCAAACATGCGATCAACCTCGAGCACGAGGTCCTTGAGGTGAAACGGCTTTGACAGGACCCGCGCATTGGGCGCGGCCTGTTCGGCCTTCAGGGTCACTGCGGCAAACCCGGTAATGAACATCACCTTGGTGTTGGGCGCGATCCGGCCGCATTGCTGCGCCAGCTCGATCCCATCCATTTCGGGCATCACGATATCGGTGAGCAACAGATCAAAATGCTCGGCCTGCAGCAGCGGCAAGGCAGCGGTGCCGCGATCAACGGCGATGACCGAATAATCGGCCTTTTCAAGCGCGCGCTGCAGATAGGCACGCATTGCCGCGTCATCTTCTGCCAACAAAATGCGCAGCATTGCCTGTCCCCCTAAAACTGCAATATGCCTGCAAACATCAGGCCTCTGGTGCGGATGCTCGCTCCGAGCTGCATTTATGCAGGATGCGGTTAACATTTTCCAGCCTCCCGTTGATCAATTCACGCCAGTGCCTCATTGCTGGACAGATGACTGCGCCAGTTTTGCCACTTTTCATTCATGCTTCTGGCCCCTGCGCCCGGCGCAGATCGGCCTCTCGCTTTGACAGGCGTGGCGCTTTGCCTCATGGCATGGCGCATGACAACTGATCGTCCGGCACCTGCAGCAGGCTCTGATGTGTTCCACCTGAGCGGGTTGGATACGGCGCGGCTGCCGGTGCTGGTTGCCGTCCCCCATGCCGGGTGCGTTTATCCGCCGGACATGCGCGCCAATTTGCGCGTCGCGCCGCGAGTGCTCGAACGGCTGGAAGACCGACACGCCGACGCGCTAGCCGCCGATGTTGAGGCCGCAGGCTGCGTGTTGCTGACCGCGCAGGTTGCGCGCGCCTATATCGATCTCAATCGCTCCCCGCAGGAGATCGATCCCTCGATGGTGCGCGATGCACCGCGCAGCGCCTTTGCCCAGCCCAGCGTCAAGGTGCGCGGAGGCCTGGGGCTGGTGCCGCGCCGCCTCGCAGACCATGGCGAGTTATGGCATGGGCCGTGGCAGCGATCGGATATTGCGCGGCGAGTTACCACGGTGCATGAGCCCTATCATCGCACGATGTCACAGACCCTGGCGGCATTGAAGAGCCGTTTCGGTGTGGCGCTGCTGATCGATCTGCATTCGATGCCACCGATTGTTTCCGACGGGACGAAGCCGATCCCGCGACTCGTGGTTGGTGATCGATATGGCCGTGCCGCTGCGGCGCGGATTTGCGATCTTGCGGTGCGTACGCTTGCGCTTGAGGGGCAGCAGGTTGCGCTCAACCATCCTTATGCCGGTGGCTATATCCTCGATCGCCACGGGCGGCCTGAGCATGGCATCCATGCCTTGCAGATCGAGATCGACCGTAGCCTGTATCTTGATGAGAGCTTACGCGAATGCGGCCCGGGGCTGGCTGCGATGCGTGCCACGATCGTAACCCTCGCGCAGGTTCTCGCCGACGACCTGTGCAACCGAGGCTATGCCGTTGCGGCCGAATAATCGCATGTTACCCGCAGAGCGTCGGTCAGAAAAAACCACCTCGTAACAGGTTACGAGGTGGCCAAGGTTCAGGGAGGAGGTGCAAAAATGCACCCGCCGGAACGCGAAAGGGGGGGGAAGCGAACCGGCATTAGTTATCTAGGGCAGAACGGACGGGGTTTCAATGCCGCTGTGGGCGAAAAAGTTGCGAGATGAATTTTCTTGCTAATGAAAATGGTTCGCAATAAACACTGTTGAGGTCGCCGCGTGTGGTGCGGCCCAGGCAGGAGCGACATTCATGAAGGGTAACTGGTGGCAGCGACTGGTCGACAGACCTGCGGATCTGCATAGCGCAACGCTTGATGAGGCAAGGCTGGTAGTGGCACTGCGGATTGCTGTGTTCGCCCATAAGTCCGGTGCTGATCCTGCGCCAGCGGTGGCCGCAAAGCTTGGCAGTGCTGTGCTGGCCAACCATCTATCACTGATCGTCGAGGCGATGGGCCAGGCCTGGCCGGAACCATTCAGTATCATGCGCCCGTGCTGCGGCCGGATGTCGCCCGATGAGACGCTGTTTGCCGGCATGTTGCGTAGCGCGGCGCGCGGCAATCGCGCCAGCTTTGACCGGCTGACCTGCGAAATGCTCGCCGAGGATGCACGCAACCTGCTGTTCAATCTTATGCGGCAGATGAGTTTGCTCGGCGCGCCGCTTGAACAGGCAACACCGCGCTTCGGGGTCAGCCGCACCAGCGATTAGGCGACAATCAACTGGGCGGCGGCGATCATGTCACCGCCGCCCAGCATGCGTATCGGTCAGTTGACGGTCTGCATCTGCGCCGGGATATTCGGCACCTTGCCGTCAGCGGCCTGCTGCGAGAAAATGTCGCGCATCACCTGCAGCGAGAAGAGGTGCGCATAGATCAGCGGCAACGCACCGTTCTGGTTCAGCTTGCGCAGTTCGTCGCCGCGCATGTCACGCAGCTTCTGTTCGTTGACCATTTGGAAGCCCTGATAGACGAACGGCTGGGTCAGCGACGCATGTTCGATCTTTAACTCGCCATCCATCAAGAGCTCATATTTCTTGAGCTCTTCCATGAAGAAGCCGGTGGCCTGCACAGCGCGTTCGAAGTCTTCGCAAAACTGGAGGATGTTCTTGGTGGTCTCGCTCGGCTGGTCACCGTCAAACAGCGCCTCGCCTTCATCGAATTCGCCGAGTGCTTCGCAGGTCGGGTCGAAACACAGCGACAGGTCTTCGGCGTCGGGCCGCAGCTTGGCCAGCATAAATGGATAACGACGGACATAGGCGGGCACATAGGCCGCCTTGCGATACTTGCCGTCGTCATCCAGAAAAACGTTCACGCCCTCGTTCATGCCCATCAGCGCGAGCGGCACTGGCTCGGATCCGGCCGAGAAGATGATCGGGTAGTGGCGCTGAGCTTGCGGGAATTCTTCGACCGTCAGCGGCACGGCATGCTGGTTTTTCAGGAAATGCGCGCCCTCGAGGGTCCGCGACCGATATTTGGCGTGATCGTTCGAATTGAGCGGCACCAGATCATTGAAAAAGACCGGAAGGCGGTTGTTTTGTGGCGCGCTTGCCATGAAATATGTCTCCGCTGAAACTGTGGATGAGGCGATGGGAACGATTGCGCCTTAAGTTGCCTGCAGGCGGTGCGCAAGGGGCTGCGCGTTCAAAGCGCGATCAGCTTGCCGGGGTTCATGATGCCTTTGGGGTCAAGCGCCTGCTTGATGGCGGTGAGCGCGGCGAGCCTCGGCGGATCGGACAGACGCGCCAGTTCATCGCGCTTCATCTGCCCGATGCCATGCTCGGCTGATATCGATCCACCGGCCTCGACCACCAGATTGTGGACCAGCGCGCTGATCGCCTTGCCTGGATGATCGGGCCATAGCGATGCGTCCGCCCCGGACGGCGCGGCGACATGAAAGTGCACGTTGCCGTCGCCAAGATGACCGAAGGCAGCGACTTCGACCCCCGGAAACGCCGCCTCGACAGATTTACCGGCATCAACGATGAACCCGGGCATCGCGGCGACCGGCACGCTGATGTCGTGCTGCATCGCGGGGCCTTCGGCGCGCTCGGCCTCGGATATCGAATCGCGCAGCTTCCAGAACGCTTCGGCCTGCGCTTCGTTGACCGAAATGGCCGCATCGTTGATCAGGCCGCGCTCCAGTGCGTGAGCCATCAGGTCTTCCGCGATCTGCTCAGGCGGCAGGGCCGCGGGATTGTCGCGCACCAGTTCGATCAGCACGTGCCACGGGTGCGGCCCAGCCAGCGGCGCGCGCGTGCCGGGAATATGCCTGATCACATTGGTAAGGCAACGCTGCGGTACGATCTCAAAACCTTCCACCGCGTGCCCGGCGCGATCTTCGAGCAACAGCAGCAACTGCCGCGCGGCCATCGGCGAATCCAGTCCCGCCCAGACCACCACCCGGTCGACCAGCGCCGGAACCAGTCTGAGCGTTGCGGCGGTGACAATACCCAAGGTGCCCTCGGCCCCGATCAGCAAATGCTTGAGGTCATAGCCGCGGTTGTCCTTCTTCAGCGTGACCAGGCCATTGTAGATCGATCCATCGGGGAGCACTGCCTCGATTCCGTCAACCAGCGCGCGCATCGTGCCGTGACGCAGCACCTGGGTGCCGCCCGCATTGGTGGAAACCAGCCCGCCAACCGTGGCCGATCCCTTGCCGCCCAGCGTAAGCGGAAAACGGAGACCTTGCTTGGCGACCGCCTCGTGCAGGGTTTGCAGGATCACGCCCGCATCGGCGATCACCGTGCGCGCTTGGCTGTCGATGCTGCGGATGGTCTGCATCCGCCGGGTGCTCAGCAGAAGCGCGGTGCCGCTCGTGTCGGGTGTCGCGCCGCCGACCATGCCGCTGTTGCCACCCTGCGGCACGATCGGCGTGCCCGTCTCGGCGGCAAGCCGCACGACAGCTGCCAGTTCATCGCGGTTTGCGGGCGACACCATCGCCAGCGCCGCGCCGGTATAGCGACCGCGCCAGTCAGTCAGCCACGGTGCCAGCGTTGCAGGATCGGTCGACAGCCCCCTGTCACCCAAAATGCCTTGAAGTCGGTTGATCAAACTGTCGTTTGTCGCTGTGATGGTCATGGATTGGGTTATCGCACAAACTTTGGCTGGCGAGCAACGGGGCGAAATTCGGCGCAGCCTGTGTTGAAACTGTCACAGTGAACCCCAATCGGGCACCCAAATGCTGGGTTGCAACAGGGGGTTCATCGGTTGTTCAATCGGCGGGCTTAAGCGAGACATGGGGCTAAATCCGGTCCGGGGATCGCAGTTCGCTCATGTTCGCAGTCACGCACACATTATATTGGCTGATTCTGGTCGCGGCTCCCGCTGCGCCGCAAGCCATTGATGACGCGCAGGCGGTGACCGGGCGCGCCGAGGCTTCCGCGCCGCTGCGGCATTCGCTGATCGCCGAGGCGCTCGATCCGCAGCCCCAGACCACCTATCAGGTGCGGATCGAACAGCGGATCATCATTCGGGTGCCGCGTCAGTCTGCGGTCCGCTCCTCATTCAGCGCGATGCCGCAGGCCAGTCGCTCCGCGCCGCCGGAACCGCCGCGCTATGAACGCCGCAGAATTGGCAAATGCGTCGTGATGAACCAGGTGGCCAGTGTGCGGGTGATCAACGATGACCAGTTGGTTTTGTTCATGCGCGACCAAAGGATGATCGAGGCCGAACTTGAAAAGTCATGCAGCGCTCGCGAATATTATCAGGGATTTTATATGGAACGCAGCCGCGACGGGCGGCTTTGTGTTGATCGAGATCTGCTTCAGGCCCGTTCCGGCGGCAAATGCGAAGTCGAACGCCTGCGCCAGTTGGTGCCGGAGGACTGACACCGGGTTGGCCTTATGCAATCAAGTCTGGCCCTGCTGCACGCCCAGCAAGGTTGACTTTTCAGTGGTTTTGGTCGAAGCGCGCGACAGGCATTATTGCCAGCAAGGATGGCGCGGCAATCTGTGCACGCGCTGCTGCAAATTTTTCCGGATTTCTTATGAATTTTGCCGATCTCGGCCTTTCTAACAAGTTGGTGCAAGCCGTTGCCGACTCCGGCTACGATACGCCGACCCCCATCCAGGCGCAGGCGATCCCGCCGGTGTTGATGATGAAGGACATTATCGGCATCGCGCAGACCGGGACCGGCAAGACCGCGAGCTTTGTTTTGCCGATGATCGACATTCTGGCCGAAGGACGCAGCCGCGCGCGGATGCCGCGCTCGCTGATCCTTGAGCCGACGCGCGAACTAGCGGCGCAAGTTGCTGAAAATTTTGAGAAATATGGCAAGTATCACAAGCTGTCAATGGCGCTGCTGATAGGTGGCGTGTCGATGGGCGATCAGGTCAAGGCGCTGCAAAAGGGCGTCGATGTGCTGATTGCGACGCCGGGCCGGCTGATGGATCTGTATGATCGCGGCAACATTCTGTTGACCGGCTGCGATCTGCTGGTGATCGACGAGGCCGACCGGATGCTCGACATGGGATTTATTCCAGACATCGAGACGATCTGCACGCGTCTGCCGACAACACGCCAGACGTTGCTGTTTTCTGCCACCATGCCGTCTCCGATCAAAAAGCTGGCGGACAAGTTCCTGACCAACCCCAAATATATCGAGGTCGCGCGGCCGGCGAGTTCCAATGAACTGATCGAGCAGGGCAAGATCCGCGTTCAATCGCGGCGCAAGCGCGACGTGCTGATCAACATGCTTGATGCCGGCGTCCATACCGCAATCGTGTTTTGCAACCGAAAGACCACGGTGCGCGATCTCAACAAGGCGTTGCGGGCGGGCGGCTTTGACTCCGGCGAGATCCATGGTGACATGGAGCAGAGCGCGCGGATCGCGGAACTCGACAAGTTCAAGGATGGCACGATCAACATTCTAGTCGCGTCCGACGTTGCGGCGCGCGGGCTCGACGTCAAGGGTGTGAGCCATGTGTTCAACTATGATGCACCCTGGCATCCGGACGATTATGTGCACCGGATCGGACGCACTGGCCGGGCCGGGGCGACCGGCAAGGCCTATACATTCATCACAGAAGACGATGCCGAGGCGTTGGCCAACATCGAAAAGCTGATCGGCACCACAATCCCCGAGATCACGGTTGCTGCGCCCGCCGGGGCTGGCGCTGACCGGCCCGAAGCGGTGCTGGCCGATGAACGCCCGGCACGCTCCACCCGCCGCACCCCGC
>NZ_JBGTFM010000265.1:0-3264 GCF_041747255.1 Blastomonas sp.
GATGCGCTGGCGCTGGAGCTTGGAGAGTCGCGCCTGCCCGCACTGCAGGCGGTCGATGATGCAGACCCCGCCGCGCCCGAACGGCTGCTCGACGCAGGGCAGGGCACGCGTTTTCTGGGGGTGCTTACCGGATCATTGGCAGAACCGCAGCTGATTGGCACCGCGACCGAAATCGCACGCTGGAAGGGGCCGCTTGGGCTGGTGATCGAACGCGCGCGCGCGGGGACTGCGGCGCGTCCTGTGATGCTCGATACGCGCATCGTGCAGCAAAGTTCAGGCGCGCAGGAACAGGCGCGGCTGGTGACCGCGCAGGTCGGCCAGGCGCTGCTGGTGCTGCTCACCATGCTGCTGGCGGGGATGGTGCTGTCCAATCTGGTTGAAGAAAAGACCAACAAGATCATTGAGATACTCGCCGCTGCCGTGCCGATTGACGCGATCTTTCTGGGCAAGTTGTTTGCCATGCTGGCGATGGCGATGATCGGCATCGCGGCGTGGACCATACTCGCGCTGGTGGGGATTTCGCTGGCGGGCAACGGGCTGCCGCCGCTGCCTGCGCCCGCGACCGGCTGGCCGTTGTTCATGGCGCTGGGCGTTGGTTATTTCGCGATGGCCTATCTGCTGCTCGGCTCGCTGTTTTTGGGCATCGGCGCGATGGCGACCACGGTGCGCGAGGTGCAGACGCTGTCGATGCCCGCAACCATGGGCCAGCTGCTGGTGTTTTTCGTCGCTGCCTATTCGGTCACCCGGATGGGCGAGCCGGTCGAGCTGTTCGCGGTGATCTTCCCGTTCAGCTCACCCTTCGCGATGCTCGCACGCGCCGCGCAGGTCGACGCATTATGGCCGCACCTGCTGGCGTTGGCATGGCAATTTACATGGGTGCTGGTGCTGATCCGCTTTGGCGCGCGATTGTTCCGGCGCAATGTGCTGAAATCCGGTGCGGGCAAGAAGCGCGGGCTGATCGCTGGGCTGTTTGCCAGGCCGTAAAATGATCCTGCCCTGACAACGGGTGCTTTGGGGCTCCACCGGCGTTCATTTCGGTTGCAGTTCGAAACTCTATTGACAAAACTGTCAGTAAAGTGCGACCTTCGCATCACACGATCATCCGGCGGGGGGGTGACATGCGGATGCTGGAAGCACACTCCAGCCCGAACGCAGGAGAAGAGCCATGGCGACCCAATTCAAAGAGCCCGTCAATACGACGCTGAACGTCGATCTGAGCGATTCCAGCGTCTATTACGAGGACCGCTGGCAAGAACCTTTCCGCCGCCTGCGCGCGCAAGACCCGATCCACTGGACCGAAAACGGTGCGTTCGGCAATTTCTGGAACGTCACCAGCCACAAGGCGATCCAGCATGTCGAGGCCTTGCCCGAAATCTTCTCGTCCTCGTTTGAATATGGCGGCATCACGCTCGCCGACCGGGTCGAGGAAGGCACCGATCTGATCATGCCGATGTTCATCGCGATGGACCGGCCCAAGCATACCGGCCAGCGCCGTACCGTCGCGCCCGCGTTCACCCCCACCGAAATGAAGCGCATGTCAGAAGACATCCGCCGCCGCACCGCCGAATTGCTTGATGAGCTGCCCTGGGACCAGCCGTTCGACTGGGTGGACCGCGTCTCGATCGAACTGACAACGCAGATGCTCGCGCTGTTGTTCGATTTCCCGTGGGAGGATCGCCGCAAGCTTACCGAATGGTCCGACTGGGCGGGCGATATCGAGCTGGTCCACGACGAGGCATCGCGGCAGGAGCGGCTGGTGCACCTTTATGAAATGGGCGCCTATTTCAAGAAACTGTGGGATGCCAAGCTTGACGCCGAGCCGACGCCCGACCTGATTTCGATGATGATCCATTCCGATGCGATGCGCGAAATGGACGAGTTCGAATTCATGGGCAACCTGATCCTGCTGATCGTCGGCGGCAACGACACGACGCGCAACTCGATGTCGGGGCTCGCTTATGGGCTGCATCAATTCCCCGACCAGCGCGAGAAGCTCGAGCAGAACCCCGATCTGATCCAGAACGCGGTGCAGGAAATCATCCGCTGGCAGACGCCGCTGGCGCACATGCGCCGCACCGCGACGCAGGATTACGACCTGTTCGGCAAGCAGATCAAAAAGGGCGACAAGCTGGCGCTGTGGTATATCTCGGGCAACCGCGACGAGAGCGTGTTCGAAGACCCAGACACCCTGATGGTCGACCGCGAGAATGCGCGGCGGCATCTGGCGTTCGGCTATGGCATCCACCGCTGCGTCGGCGCGCGGCTGGCCGAGCTGCAGATCATGATCCTGCTCGAAGAGATGGCCAAGCGCCGGATGCGGGTGAATGTGCTGGCCGAGCCCGAGCGGGTGCGCGCATGTTTCGTCCACGGCTACCGGTCGATGCAGGTCAGTTTAAGCAAATATTGAAGCCAAAATCGATACTGCGGCGTAACTATTGTATCAGACACGGCGAACCACCGGGTGACACGATAATTTGCAGGACGATATGATGGACAGACGCACGCTGATCGAACGCGGCCTTGCCGGAGTGGCTGGGCTGGGACTGCTGGGTCTGGCGACATTCCGCACCAGCGGGGCGAGCGCTGCGCCCAAGGGCAAGTTCGAGGTCACCAAATCTGACGCGCAATGGAAGCGGACGCTGACCCCGGCGCAATATTATGTGTTGCGGCAGGAGGGCACCGAACGGCCGTTCTCGCATCCGCTCGACAAGGAAAAGCGCAATGGCACATTTTTGTGCGCAGGCTGTCGGCTGCCATTGTTTTCATCGAAAACCAAGTATGACAGCGGCACCGGCTGGCCAAGCTTTTACCAACCGCTCGCCAAAGCAGTTGGCACCAGCACCGACCGTCTGCTCGGCTATGCGCGCACCGAGGTGCACTGCAGGCGCTGTGGCGGTCATCTGGGGCATGTCTTCGACGACGGCCCAAAGCCCACCGGCAAGCGCTATTGCATGAACGGTGCAGCGATGCTGTTTGTGGTGTCGAAGGGATAACGGATTGGCTCTCTTCCCTTCAGGGGAGAGATACAAAGCCTTGCCAGCTTGTTGGCTAGGCGAAGTAGAGAGGGGCAGGCCGGCCGCAAGCGGGGACGCAAGCCCCTCTCCCCAAGCCCCTCTCCCTTCGCCGCTGCGCGGCTTTTCCCTCTCCCCTGAAGGAGAGAGGGCTTTTTTTCACATCAACCGATGCGCTTGACCGTGCCCTTGTGCGCACCGACGCCGCCGACGCGCGCGCCGCCGCCTGAACCGCTGCCCGAACGACCACCAC
>NZ_JBGTFM010000266.1:0-6049 GCF_041747255.1 Blastomonas sp.
TGGCGAGGCGGCGGCACTGCTGCGCTGGTTTGTTGACCGCAACCTGACCCAGCTGGCGCACCTGCGCTACAACCGCGACGGCAACAAGCTGTCACCGCTCGGCCTTGCGCGCGTCGGTAACAAGCAGCTGCTCGCGCCGCAATCGTTCGAGCGCGCGTTTGCGTGGTTTGAAAGCGGCAAGCCCGCGCCGCTGATCATCAAGTCGAACGTCATCTGCACGGTGCATCGCCGCACCCCGCTTGACCTGATCATCGTGCCGGTGTGGGAGGATGGCGGTGTTGCCGCGCTGTCGGTTCACGGCGCGATCTGGACCAGCGCCGCGCTGGCTGCGGCACCAGAGCGCGTGCCGTTGCTGCGCGCGCACCTTAAACTGCTGATCGACAAATACGGGTTTTCGACCAGCGGCCATGCCGGCAAGGCGCTGGCGCATGCATTGACGACGCTGCCGCACGATCTGCTGATCGCCTTCAGCCTCGACAATCTTGAGCGGGTCGCGCTGACCGCGATGTCGCTCGCCGATCGGCCGCGTTCGAAAGTCGTTACTGTCCAGTCATCGCTCAAACGCCATCTGTTCGCCTTTGCGTGGCTGCCCCGCGACGAGGTTTCAACCGAGCGGCGGAAGGCGATTGAAAGGATGCTGACCGCCGCATCGGGCGGCAAGGTGTTGAGCTGGTCGCTGTCGCTGGAGGACAGCGAGGTCGCCATGCTGCGCTTTGTGTTCGATGTGCGCGATGGCAGCGACGTGAAAATCAACGATGCCGATCTGGATGCCACGCTGCGCGCGATGATCCGTGGTTGGGAGCCTTCGGTGGAGGAGGCGTTGATTGATCTGGGCGAAGACAGCCGCGCCGCTGCACTGGCTGCGCGCTATGCACCGCGCTTCCCCGCCGCATTTCGCAGCAGCTCGGGCGCACGCGAGGCCGCGCTCGACATTATGCGGCTGCGCGATCTGGATGCCGAGGGCGCGCGCGCGGCGCGTCTGTATCGTGACGCGGACGATGCACCGCAGCACCTGCGGCTCAAACTCTACAGCGGCACCAACGCGATACCGTTGTCTGAAACCGTGCCGGTGCTGGAAAACTTTGGCTTTGATGTGCTTGAGGAAATGCCCACCCCGCTGGGCGACAAAGACTTTGGCCATATCCATGATTTTCTGCTCAAAATCCGGGGCAATGGTGATGCCGACGCGCTGGTTGCGCGCGCCGATGGCATCGAAACGGCGATTGCCGGGACGCTGACGGGCAAGGCAGAGGACGATCCGTTTAACCGCTTGATCGCCAGCACCGGGCTTGAACAGCGCGCAGTGATCTGGCTGCGCGGCTGGTTCCGCTACCTGCGTCAGGCGAGCCTGCCCTATGGCATCGGCACCGTGGTCGATGCGCTGCACGATGCGCCCGATGTGACGCGCGCTTTGGTCGCCTTGTTCGCTGCGCGGCACGATCCGGCGTTCACCGACGACCGTGAAGCTGCGACGCGCGAACTGCTCGCCGCGATCAATACCGGGCTCACCCAGGTGTCGGCGATCGATGACGACCGGCTGCTGCGCATGTTCCGCTCGCTGATCATGGCAGTGTTGCGCACCAATGCCTTCTCTCCGGCGGCGGCGCTGGCGCTGGCGATCAAGATCGACAGCAGCAAGGTGCCCGGCCTGCCCGCGCCTTTGCCCTGGCGCGAGATGTTCGTCTATTCGCCCGCCGTCGAAGGCATCCACCTGCGCGCAGGGCCGGTGGCGCGCGGGGGCCTGCGCTGGTCAGACCGGCGCGATGATTTCCGTACCGAGGTGCTTGGCCTGATGAAGGCACAGCGCGTCAAGAACGCGGTGATCGTGCCAACTGGGGCGAAAGGCGGGTTTTTCCCCAAGCAGCTGCCCGACGCATCGACCGACCGTGAAGGCTGGCTGGCGGGCGGCAAGGAGGCTTACAAGACCTTCATCCGCACATTGCTGTCGGTCACCGACAACATCGTCGATGGCAAGGTCGTGCACCCGGCGGACGTGGTCGTGCACGATGGCGAGGACCCGTATTTCGTCGTCGCCGCCGACAAGGGTACCGCGACCTTCTCTGACACCGCCAATGGCATCGCTGCCGAGTTCAACTTCTGGCTGGGCGATGCATTCGCATCGGGCGGCAGCCAAGGCTATGACCACAAGGCGATGGGCATCACTGCCAAGGGCGGCTGGGTCTCGGTGCAGCGCCATTTCGCCGAAATGGGTGTCGATGTGCAGTCCGATGCGGTGCGTGTTGTCGGCTGCGGCGATATGTCGGGCGATGTGTTCGGCAACGGCATGCTGCTGTCCAGGTCGATCAAGCTGGTCGCCGCGTTTGACCACCGCCATATATTCCTCGACCCCGACCCCGACCCGGCGGCAAGCTGGGCCGAGCGCGCGCGGCTGTTCGCCCTGCCGCGTTCGAGCTGGGACGATTATGACAAGGCGCTGATCTCAACAGGCGGCGGCGTGTTTGCGCGCTCGCTCAAATCAATCCCGCTCAGCGCCGAGGTCAAGGCCGTGCTGGGGATTGAGGGCGACGAGATCGAGCCTGCAGCGCTCATTTCCGCAATTCTGCGCGCGCCGGTTGACCTGCTGTGGTTTGGCGGCATCGGCACCTATCTGAAGGCCGCATCGGAGAACAACATCGATGTCGGCGACCCGTCGAACGACGGGCTGCGCATCAATGCCGAGGCGCTGCGCTGCAAAGTGATCGGCGAAGGTGCCAACCTTGGCGTGACCCAGGCCGCGCGGATCGCCTATTCGATGCAGGGCGGGCGGATCAACACGGACTTTATTGACAACTCGGCGGGCGTCGATTGTTCGGACAACGAGGTCAACATCAAGATCGGTCTCGATGCGGTGATGCGTTCGGGCGCGCTCGACGGTGCAGCGCGCAATGCCCTGCTCGCGGCAATGACAGACGATGTCTCGACGCTGGTGCTGGAAGACAACCGGCTGCAGGCGCTGGGGCTTTCCATCGCCGAGCGTGGCGGCGTGGCTGCGCTGCCCTCATATCTGCGGCTGATCGAGCGGTTCGAGGAACAGGGCCGGCTCAATCGCGCCGTCGAAGGTCTGGCTGACAATGCGACGCTCACGCGCCGCGCGCAGGAGGGCGTGGGATTGACCCGGCCCGAGCTTGCGGTGTTGCTGTCCACCGCCAAGCTGACGCTGCAGGATGCCATCGAGCGCCTGCCCTTTGCCGATGACCCGACGATGCGGCCCGAGCTGCTCGCCGCCTTCCCGCCGCAGCTGCGCGAGGCCTATGGCGATGTGCTGGTCCAGCACCAGCTGCGCGGTGAGATCATCGCCACCAAGCTTGCCAACCGCATGGTCAACCGGCTGGGGCTGATCCACCCGTTTGAGCTGGCCGAGGAGGAGGGCTGCTCGCTCGCCGATGTCGCCGCCGCATTCATCGCCACCGAGCGGCTGTTTGCGCTGCCCGCGATATGGGCCGATTTTGACCACGCGCCGATGGACGAGCAGGTGCGGCTGATGCTGTTTGATGCCACCGCGCGCACCGTGCGCATCCACATCGCCGATGTGCTGCGCGCGACCAGCGACGGGCAACTGCCCGGCAGCATGGTCGCCGCGCTGGAAACTGGCGTGCAGACGCTGATCTCGCGCATGGACGAGCTGCTTAATGCAGAGGCAAAGCTGCAAGCCGCGCGGCAGGCGCGCGATCTGGTCGCGGCGGGCGCCGACGCGTGCCTTGCCAACCATGTCGTGCGGTTGACAGGGCTCGATGGCGCGGCGGGGCTGGCGCATCTTGCCACCACCAGCGGCATCGATCCGCTGGCGCTGACCCAGGCGTTCGCTGATCTGGGCGCGACGCTCGGGCTCGACTGGACACAGCTGACCGCGACGCGCATGTCACCGTCCGACCCGTGGGAGCGGCTGCTGGTCTCGGGCCTTGCGCGCGATTTCCAGCAGATGCGGCTCGATTTTCTGCGCCGCGCCGATGGCAGCGACCCGCAGGCGTTCGTGACGCAATGGACCGAGGCCAACCTGCCGCGCATCAAGCAGTTCAACACCCTCGTTGCCCGCGCCCGGCTGGAAGCAGTGCCCAGCGTGCCAATGCTCGCCCAGATCGCCAGCCAGGCGCGCATCTTGCTCGCGCGTTAGGCCCGCGCGGTTGGCAAGTCGGTGCCATCATGTTAACCCTCCAGCCGGGGTCGCAGCCTGCTGGAAGGTTCGCAATGCGCGCGCTCGCCCTGACTGCCGTTCGCCATATCCTATTGCTGACCGCCTGCCTTGCAACGCCGGTCCTTTTGCCGCAGCCGGTCTCGGCACAGACGGCGGACATACCTCCTGAGTGGATCGGGACAGACCCCGCTGACGAAGCCTCGCCGCTGTCCAACAAAGCGCTGATTGAAGCCGCGCTCGCCATCACAAGACTGCCCGCCGACGAGCGGACGGACCCTGCGATTTCGCTGATCGACAGGCTGGCCTACCGGCTGACGCTCAAAAACCCTGCGGACATGGCCAACAACATGACGCTTAACTATCGTGCAAAAACCGCGATTTTCGTCCAGCATCCCAAATATTATCCAGTCATATTGGCGGCAACGGACAGCAAGATTGCGCAAGCGGTCGCGAGCAGGAACGGTATCGCCGAGCTGTATTTTACCGAACTGCAATCGCGCGCAGCGCCAGACCGGGATCGCCTGGGTTATGCCCGCAAAGTGCATCGCCGGGCGGCAGAGCTTGGCCTGCTGGAATCGTTGCAGGCAAGCCAGGCCCGGTCAACGATCTCGCAATATGCACGGTCCTACAACGAGGACGGGCGTTATGAGGAATCGGGCATCGCCATGGCCGACACCCTGGCAGAGCTCGACACGGCCAATGTTGCTAATATCGGCGAGACTTTTCTGCGCGTGCTCGGTGAGACGCTGGTGCTGAATGGGAAGTTCGATCAGGCTGCGGGTATCTTTGCCAAACTGCTGACCCATTTGCAATCCGCCGACCTCGACGAGAAAAAGAGGGAGGAAGCGATCTGGCTGACCCACAATCAGCATTCCTATTTTCTGAACATCGTGGGAGGCTTCGCGCAGGCCGAAGCCCCGGGGCGCATCGCCGCGCAGATGGCCGAGGAACTGTTCGGCTTGAGCCATATCTACACGCAGAAATCGCGCTACAACTTCGCCGCGTCGCTGCTTGGCCAGGGCAAGGCAACCGAGGCTTTGCCCTATTTTGAAGAGGCCCTGCCGCTACAGCTGGTGTCGGAGAAGCAATTGGGCAGCGGCAGCGACAGGACCGACACGATCATCCTGTTGACGACGCTGGCACGAGCGCGGGCGCTGGTCGCGGGGAACGAGCCAGCCGCGCTCGACGCCGCGAAAGAAGCTGCCGACCGATTGCGCAAGCAACGCATCGCGCAGCAGGGGAGCGGCGCGGTTGCCAACAAGCCCACATCCGGCGCTGCGGCGCTGGCGAAGGCGATGGCGCGCGGTGACCGGCGCGATCCGCTGTCGCCCGCGTTCGATATGGTGCTGTTTCCCGGATGGGCCGCGCGCGACAGCCATGGAGATGCGCTTGGCGAGGCATTCAAGGCCGCGCAAGAGCTGGTGCTCAGCGATGCCGGTGAAGCGATCAGCCAGGCCGCAGCGCGTGATCTGGCCGGGGACGGACCGCTGGGCACGGTGGTGCGTCAACGGCAGGATGCCGCCAACGCCATTGCCGCGACCACCGCGCTCTATCGCCGTGAAACGCTGAAGAGCGACAGCACGATCATCGCCGAGCTTGGCGCTGAGCTTGAGGCGCTGTCGGAGCAGCTTGCTGTGCTCGACGCGCAGCTCGCGCGCGATTTCCCTGAATATGCCCAGCTGATTCTGCCCAATGCGGTTGATCTCGCCAAGGCGCAGGCGACTTTAAGCAAGGACGAGGCGTTGCTGTTTCTGCTGCCCTCGGAGGGCCATCACTATGTGTTCGCGTTGACGGACAAGCGCGCGCAGTGGCACCGGATGGACAACGGCGCTGTCGAGGTCGCTGCGCTGGTCGGGCGGCTGAAATGTCGGCTCGATGAGGTCACCTGCAATGCCGACGAGCTGTTCGCGGTGATGC
>NZ_JBGTFM010000267.1:0-5153 GCF_041747255.1 Blastomonas sp.
GCTCTATTTTTCCGGTCATGGGGTCGCAATCGGTAGCGGCGGCGATGTGCGGATGGTACCAGTGGATGTCGGGCGCGACGGGCTTGCGGTAACCGAGCCATTGTCGCGATCGGCGATCACCCGCAACCTCATGGGATCGGGCGCGCGCACCGTGCTGGTGGTCCTGGATATGTGCCGCAACGCCATAAATATGCCGTTGGCAAAGGTCGCGACCAGCGATGCAGTCACCGGAGGCGACGATGTGCTGGTGCCGGGCTCCAAGGGGCTGCGCCGGGTGATCCGGGCGTCCGAGAGCCAGATCCGCGCCGACCAAGGCTATCTGGTGGCCTTTTCAACCAGCGCCGACCAGTTTGCGTTCGACAACGGCATTTTCTCCAAGGTGCTGGCAGAGGAAATCCGCCGTCCGCAGCAAAACATAGCCGATGCCATGAAGCGCGTGTCGGATCGCGTTGCGATGGCGAAATCCAGCAGCTTCCAAAAACCGACGTTCGATTACGGATTGCAGGGGCAGCCGCCGTGCTTCGTCTCCTGCGATCCCAGCAGCGGCAACCGCTTCTATGACTGCGCCAGCTGCCCCTGGATGCGGATCGTGCCCGCCGGACGCGCCCAGATCGGTTCGCCGCTGTCGGAGGCAGGGCGAGGCAAGGACGAACCGGTCCAGCAACAGGCGGTCATCGCCCGCGATTTCGCAATGGGCGTGTATGAGGTCACTGTGGCCGAGTGGACCGCCTGCGTGCGCGACGGGGCGTGCCCCAGGCTTGCGACATGGGCGGCGGACAATCCCAACCCGCTGATCCCTGCGACCAGCATCAGCCATGATGATGCCGCGGCGTTCCTGGGCTGGATTTCGCGTCAATCGGGTCGAACGTACCGGCTGCCGACCGATGCCGAATGGGAATATGCCAGCCGGGCAGGCGCGTCCAGCGCCTTCCCCTGGGGAGACAGCATCACCCCATCGGATGCCAATTACGATCACACCGCCCGCTATCAGGGCTCCCCTACCTCACCCTATCGTGGCTATCCCGAGGCTGTCTCAGGCTATCCGCCCAATGGATTTGGCTTGTACCAGATGCAGGGCAATGTCTGGGAATGGACATCGCAATGCCTGGATGCTGCCTGCCTGAAACGCGCAGTGCGCGGCGGCTCATTCGAGAGCGTGCCGGCGGCGCTGCGTTCGGCCAACCGCTTCGGCGTGGCTGCGAGCAAGCGCCGCGACGATTTGGGCCTGCGCGTCGTGCGCGATCTGGAGTCTGACGAAACCGGGACCTGGGGCTGATCGATGGCGACCCCGGTACGACTGATCCTGACGCTTTGCGTGCTTTTCGCCGGGGTTGGCGCGCCTGGCGTCCGGGCCGAAACCCGCGCGATCCTGATTGGCGTGGCGCAATATCAGTCGCAAGTCATCCCAGACCTCGTCGGCCCTGCCAACGATGTAACGGCCATGGAGGCCTTGGTCCGCAGCATGGCCGCGCGCGATGTCGTGACCCTGCGCGATGGCGCGGTTAGCCGCTCAAGCGTCGAAACCGCAATCCATGACATGGGCACCCGCGCTGTGGCGGGCGATTGGGTGCTGGTCTATTTCTCGGGCCATGGGGCGCAGGCGCTGGCGCAGAATCCGACCGAGGCCGATGGCGCGTTCGACCAATTTGTGCCTCTGTCGGGTTTCGATCCTGTCCGGCAGGACCCAGAAACCTTCATCGTTGACAAGGACTTTTATGCCTGGATGAAGCGCTATTTGCCCCAAGATGTTGCAATCCTGATGGTTGTGGACAGCTGCCATTCGGGCACTATGCACCGCGCGATCGACACCAGGGCCTATGCCTTCACCCCGCGTATAGCGTTCAGGCCCGTCGATTCGCGCGCGATTGAGCTGGTCGCGCGGCCCGGCCCGAAGTTTGGTGCGTTGCGGGGGGATGCCCTGCAAACCGGCGGGACTAGCGCCCGCCGCGATGATCTGCCCAACTTGGTCTATATTGGCGCCTCGCGCGACGATCAGCTGGCGCTGGAAACCGAGCTGCCGCAGGAAGGCGCGCCGCAGCGCGGGGTGCTGACCTATGCACTGGAACAGGCGCTGAGCATGCCGGGCACCAACGAGCTTTCACCAGTGGCAGATCTGGACGGCGACGGCATGGTTTCGGTTATTGAGATAGGGTCCTATCTCAATAGCCAGGTACGCATGCTCACCGCACAGCGGCAGGAAAGCACGCTGTTTTTTCCTACTGGCTGGGCCGAGCGCCCTCTGTTCTCTGCACTCCCGACTTTGCGGCTCCCCTATGACCTGCCGCTGCAAAATGTTGTGATCGCAGGTCAAAACGATGCTGTGCTAGCCGCGCCCATTAATGCGCCATGGCAGCTGGCGACGTCCTCGAACAATGCCGATTTCATTTGGCTAACCGGATCGGAGGAGGTGCTGCGCCGCTCGGGCGATGTCGTGGCCACCGGCATTGCCAGTCTGGATGCCTTTGCCGGGGTGATGGAAAAATGGCATTCGGTGCTGGCGTTGCGCCCGTTGGTGTCCGAGCTGGCGATGCGGCTGTCGCTCAATCCTTTGGGGTCGGACGAGTTGTACGGTGAAGGCGCACCGATCAGCATCGCAATGGAACGCGCAGGCCGCAGCGGCGGCCAGCGTTTTGCCACTGTTTTCAACCTGGCATCGGACGGCACCGTCCAACTGATCTATCCGCTGGGAGCCGATGGCGACGGCAGGCTGGGCGCAGAGATGCCGCATTCACTGCTCGACACGGTAGTGGTACCACCCTTTGGCGTGGATCACATTGTCGCGTTGGCTACCCCAGAGGTGCCCGAGGCGCTTCGCGCGGCGCTGCGCAATGCCGATGGTCTCCGCACCACCGGGGGACTCGTCGGCCTGATTCGCAGCGAACTTAAGCGTGGACGTGGCAAGGCGTCATTATCTATTGCGGAGATATATACCGGCAACTGACCAGGGATTTCGTCCCGCAGAGTGATGATACAGTTGATCATCAGGTTTGGAGAGAAGCTGTTCCCCACGAAAACGCCCGCGCAAATGAGGCGGTCCGTCGAGCGAACCAGCCGAGTGAACAGAGCACAAGGGTGCTCGCCCGCCGCCATGTCATCGGTCGGACCACAGTGCAGAAATGGCGCAAGCGGCGGAGCGTCATCAGCGAAGTCCCTAAGAGGCCGAGGGTTCATAATTAAACCGTGAAAACAATCGAAGACGATGCGACGATTGTTGCATTTCGGCGTAACCGCTCGTCACGCTCGACCTTTGACCTAAAGCATTGTAGGCCACGACCCTGTATCGGACGCGATCCGAGATTGCCAGTATCTTCGCGGTTGAGCACCCGATCTGAAGGCAACACCCGTTTGTGGGTGAATTGCTGCCTCCTCGTGCCTGCACGGGAGATGTGCAGATCGTGCCGCCTCGTGACAAGTTGATGCCGCGCCCACCCGCTATTTGGGGCCGACCGTGCCCACCCCTGGCCAGTCGGTATCGCTCACGCGTTCGAGCCGCATGGTCAAAAACCTGCGCTTTGGTTGCCCGGCGAATGCCATGAAGCCCTCTTCGGTCCACACCCCGTCCTGGTGACGAGCAAAATAGGAAATGCTTACCGCACCGGTTTCGATGCCCCAGTTAAAGCCCTCTGCGGTCGCCTTGAACCATGGCCGGGCGGTCATGCCGCGTGCCGTGCTGGTCATCACATATTCGTCGGCCGCCGGATCATAGGTCACCATGGCGACAGCGTTAAACGCCAGCCCGCCGTCAGCGTGGTAGCCGCGTCCCTCGATCAGTCGCACGGTGCCGCCGGCCAGCGCGCCGATCCGCTCGGTTTGCACCAGCTCGATGTCGCCCTCCGGCCCTGAACTGGATACCGTGCCGCGCCAGACACCGTCCATCCACCCGACCCGCGCCATGGCCGCGCGCTGTTCGGCGATCAGCGCCTCGGCAACGGGCACTGCGTTTTGCGCCTGCACAGGCGCGCCGCTGACCAGCCCCATAGCGATAGCAGTAGCTAGAACTGATTGGGAAAAGCGAAAGTTCATCTGGCAAGCTCCTTGTTTTGGCGCGCAACCCGTGCACAATCGCACCATGGGTTTGAAACCGATTAGCGCTGCCGCCCCGCGCCCGGCCAACCGGCATTTCGCGAAACGCGTCCGCAATTTCGTGAAAACGTGCCTTGCCTTGCCGGGAATGCCGGTGCTGCCCGCAATTAGCTTGGCGTCCGCGCTGATCGCAACCATCGCGGAGGCGTTCGGGACCGACGCGCTGCCGTGGGGCCAGCGGCTCGCCTTTTGGATCATCCTTATGGGAATCCAAACCGCCAAGTGGCTGGCGCTGTTGGCATGGCTGGTCGATCAACCAAAAGACTACTGGAAGGCAGCAATCATCGGGGTAGCGGTGCTCAACCCCTTGATCCCGATCGACGTCTGGCTATCGTTCCGGCTGGTCGGCATATCCACGCCGCTCGCGATCGGCCCGGTGCTGGGCCCTGTGCTGCTCGTTGCCCTGGCGATCCTTAGCGTGATGGCGATCATCCATCCTCCGGTGTGGTGGTGGCGCAGGTACAGATCGGCGCGCAGCCTGCTGGCGGACCGCAACCTGTTGCCTTCGGATGTCGTGGCCGTCGCGGCAGAAGATCATTATTGCCGGATCTATCTTGGCGACGGGCGGCAAGTGCTGTTGGCGGGCCGTTTTGCAGATCTGATCGATGAACTTGGCGATGCCGACGGGATGCGGATCCATCGCGGACGCTGGGTTTCTGATGGCGGGGTGCACGCAAGCCGCCGCGCAGGGCGTGGGTGGGAAGTGCTGTTGTCCTGCGGAGCCGCGATGCGGGTCAGCGCGACTTATCGCGCCGCCGCGCGGCAACGGGGTTGGCTCGATCGCAACCCGGAAAAGGGGAGCCTGCGCGCCTAGGCCTTTTGCTGACTCAAAATGACCGGTTCCGGCATAAGCGGATGTTCCCGCTGCCGCATCAGAACGGCGTATGTCGGGTCGGGTGCAGCCGCTACCTCGAAAGCCGGATCTTGGGACTTATACCAACGCGCATTGATCACGACCCATGCGCCCATCTTCGTAGGCCGATAGACATAATTCGCCATGGCTGATCGACGAGCTTGTTCCATGCGAAGCAGCAGTGTTCGACGATGTCGTCGTATGATTGGTAGATGCG
>NZ_JBGTFM010000268.1:0-7577 GCF_041747255.1 Blastomonas sp.
GGCAAAATCGTCATCCCAGCTGAATTGCGCCGCGAGCTTGGCTTCAACGAAGGCGACAGGCTGGTGTTCGAGCGCGTGGGCGATACGCTGGTTATCAAAACCAATGCCCAGGTGGTTCGAGAGGTGCAGGACGCGTTTCGCCCGTTCCGACCAGCGGACGGCAGCAGCATCGTCGATGAATTGATCGAAGAACGGCGCCTTGAATCGAGGCGTGAAGACGAAGAGTCGTCCCGGCTCTCCGAACGTTTCAAACGCAAATGACGAATGTCGTCGATGCGTCGGTTGTGCTGGCCATCATCTTTGATGAGCCCGGCGGTCAGGAAGCCGTCGATGCGATTGCGGATAGCCTGATATCGACCGTCAATCTTAGCGAAGTTCTGACCAGATGCATTGAGCAAGGCGCGGAAGTTTCGTTTGCAGCGCAGCAGATTGACCGGCTCAATATCGCTATCGTCCCGTTTACCGCCGATGACGCGCGAACCGCCGCTGAACTGCGTAAGCCGACCCGCCATCGTGGGCTATCATTAGGTGACCGCGCCTGCCTGGCGTTGGCGAGGCGCGAGGGCCTGCCCGTTCTCACTGCCGACCGGCGATGGGAAGGGCTTGATGTCGGGGTCGAGATTTCGCTGATCCGCTAATTCTGTTGTCGCAATAGGGCCTTAACGGTTTGTTAGGCCGGTACACGCATCTTGATGCCCATGACCAAAGCCGCGTCCCTCGCCCGTACAACCCAGCATGACCCTGCCGTCGTGGCGGTGTTGCGCATAGCGATCGTTACCGGCAGTGCGCTGGCGCTCATCATGGCGCGCTGTCCGCTGCCGTTTTGACGCTCGTCATTCGGCGAGTTTGCGCTCGATCCCCTGCCATAATTTAAGATACGCCTGCGCCGCCGGCCCCTTGGCATCGAACGCGCCAACCGGCTGGCGTTCTTCGGCCATGCGCTCGACCGCACTCGCCATTGGGATCACCGGCCACTCGGGGAAACGTTCCAGCGCCTGCTTGTGCAGCGCGCGCCTTCGGTCGACCATCACGAACACCGGCAGCATCGGTGCGTGCCGCCCTGATCTGGCATCGAGATAGGCCTGCACCTCGACAAAGGCGCGCTGCGAGAGCGGCGAGGGGATGATCGGCACGATCACCAGATCGGCCGCGCGCAGCACCTGATCGGAGGTTTCCGACAGGCCCGGCGGGCAATCGAGGATGATCCGGTCATAATATTTGGCGAGGCCATCAAGCAGCTTTTTCAAGCGCTTGGCCTTGCCCAGATCGAACAGCATGCGGTCAAGGCTGCGCAGCGAGTGATCGGCGGCGAGCAAATCGATGCCCGGCACTCTCGAGGCACGCACCAGCTTGTGCGCGGCGACATCGCGCGCGAAAATCGAGCGCGCTTCATCCTTCACCGCCGTATCATCGCCAATCAGGTGCGAAGCCGCGCCTTGCGGGTCGAGATCCCATAACAACGTCCGACGCGCCGATACAGCGGCGGCACACCAGGCCAGATTGACCGCGCTGGTGGTTTTGCCGACGCCGCCTTTCAGATTGTAGATCGCGATGCTCTTCATGGGCCGTCCTGTGCCTCTGCCGATGTTTCTTCCTCGCCCGGTGATGTGACCGTCGCGGGGTCCGGCGCCGGATTGGGAGTGCTTTGCGAGGTGGCGGTTTCGGGCAGGTCGAGGCCGGTCTTGCTCAGCCATGCCCTGAAATCCGCCACCGTGCGTGCCGGGTCTTCCTCCATCGGGATATGGCCAAGGTCGTCATACAGGATGCTGGTTTCGTTGGGCAGTTGGCGCGCGAACCACACCGCGTTTTCAACCGGGATCAGCGTATCCTTGCGCCCCCACATGATCAGCGACGGCATCGTCAGCCCGGCAAAGGCGAGCGCGCTTGCCTCTTGCCGCGGAAAATCGCCGCGTTCGACCGTCGCCTGGCGGTTGCCCGGGTGGCGCAGCAGTTTCCAGTACAGATCGACCTTTTCAGGCGTGATCACCTTGGGGTCGCCGACACTCTGCTGCAGGCTCTGTTCGATGATGACGCGCGGGGTGAAGATCGAGATCAGCGGCCGCACCAATGCGCTTTGCGCCAGCTGGAAACCGATGGGCACCGATTGCGGCTTGGCCTCGGGCGCGCCAGAACTGTCGATCAGCACCAGCCCGGTGACGTTCTTGGGGTAGGTCAGCGCCAGATTCCAGGCAACCCAGCCGCCCATTGAGTTGCCCGCGACGACATAGCGGTCGATGCCCAGTTTGCGCATTACCTCGGCGCCGGTATCGCGGAACGCCTCGGTGCTGTAATCGCGCTTGACCTGCGCGCCAGTCAGGCCGTGGCCGGGCTGGTCATAGCGCACGACGCGATAATCGGCCTTCAGCGCCTCGACCCAGCCATCCCAGGTGTGCAGCGATGCGTTCGACCCGTGGATCAGCAGGATCGCAGGCGCATCGCGCGGCCCCTCGTCGCGCACATGCACGCTCTGGCCGTTGGGCAGCGCGATGAACTGCGATGGCGGCTTGCCATATTCGGCCTGAAGCTCGGATGGCTCGATATCGGGCGCATAGCCCCAGATCAGCACACCGATGATGGCGACGATGATCAGGATGAACAGCCATTTGAGGAACTTGAGCATCATCTGTCCTTGAGCAGCCGGGCGCAGGTAAGCGGGCAGGTCGATATCTGTGCATCTAGCAGCCTGACGGGCAAGCGAAAAGCGGCCTTTGGCATGTGCCACGATGACAAACCGTTTTTGCTATTAAGAACCGCTTGCAATATCAAAAGCTGCTGATTAAACGCATGCCGACGACGCCGATGCATGGCGCTGCGTCATTATTCAGGGAGTGGGACTTGGTTATGCGTTCATCGGTTCGGGGTCATCTGATGGCCGCACTGAGCACCGGTTGTGTGGCTTTGACGGCTCATGCCAGCCCGGCGATGGCCAATGATGCAACGGCACAATCCGACGCCATTGCTGATGAAACTGCGGAAGAGCGCGAGAAGCAGATCGTCGTCACCGGCTATGCGGTGAAGGAACTCAGCGACCCCAAGCGCACCCTGCCAGTGCTTGATACGCCCGCGACAGTGACCGTGGTTGCCGACAAGCTGCTCGAGGAGCAGGGGCGGCGCACGTTGCGCGACTCGCTTCGCAATATCACCGGCGTCAGTTTCCAGGCGGGCGAAGGCAACCCTCCGGGCGGCGGTGACTCGTTCTCGGTGCGCGGATTTTCTGGCCGCGACGATATTTTCGTCGATGGCATCCGCGATCCGGGCAATTATTTCCGCGATCCATTTTATGCCGATCGTATCGAGGTGACCAAGGGTCCGGCATCGGCCTTCGCCGGGCGCGGCAACATTGGCGGCACGGTTAACATCGTCACGCGCCAGCCTGATATGGACATGACCACCGGCGCTGACCTTAGCGTTGGCACCCACGATCAGTATCGCGCGACTGGCGATATCAACATCCCCATCTCGCAGGAGCTGGGCATCGCCTTCCGCATCAACGGCATGGCGCACATTGCCGATGAACCGGGGCGCGATCACGTCAAAAACGAGCGCTGGGCGATTGCGCCCTCGCTGGGCTTCGGGCTCGACACCGACACGCGCGTCACGCTCAACTATCTGCACCTGCAGCAGGATGACCAGCCCGATTTCGGTATCCCCAACGCGCGCAACCGCTCGCTTGCCGGATCGGGCTTTGAGGGCCGGCCCGCGCCGGTGCGCCGCTCGAATTATTACGGCTATTCCAACGATTATCTCGATGTCGTCACCGACATGGGGACGATCAAGATCGAGCATGATTTCAGCGAAGCGGTGAGCATTCAGAACCAGACCCGCTATGCCCGGGTGCGCAACGACTCGATCATCTCTGCGCCGCGTTTTGTCGGCAACGTGACGACGCTGAACGAAACGACGCGCGTTCTGGGTAACCGCAAGCCGCGCTTCCAGACCGACAAGCTGTTTATCAACCAGACCAACCTGACGGTGCGTTTTGGCACTGGCGAGATCCGCCACACCACCGTCGCCGGGCTGGAAATCGTGGACGAGAGCACCGAAAATCGCCGCCGGCTCGATACCAATGGCCCCGCGACCAACCTGTTCAACCCGGTGTTGGGCCCGGCGCCGGTGATCCCGTTCAACGGCACACGCGCGCGGATCGATACCGATACGGTCGCGGCTTATGTTTTCCATACGATGGAAATCGGCAATTCATGGCGGATCACCGGCGGTCTGCGCTATGACGATGTCGATACGCGGGTGCGCGGCTTTGATGACAACGGCATCGCGCCGGGCTTCGTCGTCGATGTGTCGCGCGGTGACAAGGAATGGTCGGGCAATGCCGCGATCATCTACAAGCCGAGCGAAAATTCGAGCATCTATGTCGCCTATGGCACCGCGTTCGAACCCTCGGGCCGCTCCGAGATCGTCCAGGTTGCTGGCGGCAACAACGCACCGCCCACCGCATTCGGTGCGTTCGACGTCGCGCCTGAAACCGGCAATGCGTTCGAGGCCGGGGCCAAATATGCGCTGATGGACGGCGAGCTGGAACTCTCCGCCGCCGTTTTCCAGATCACCCGCGACAATGCGCGCACCCCGGGCCTGAACCCCGGCGATCCGGCGGTGGTACTCGAAGGCGAGCAGCGCGTGCGCGGCTTTGAGCTGCAGGCTGTGGGCTCGGTCACGCCCGACTGGAACATTTTTGCAGGCTACAGCTATCTTGATGCCAAGGTCGTCAAGTCGAACATCCCGTTCGAGGTCGGCCAGCGGCTGGACAATACCCCCAAGCATTCGGTGGCGCTGTGGACATCCTATGATGTCACCGGCGAACTGACGCTCGGTGGTGGCGTGCAGCACCTGGGCAAGCGGCGCAGCAACGTGCAGCCCAGCGCGACGGCGGGCAACATCACGATCACCGTGCCATCGTACACGGTTGTCGATGCCTTTGCCGAATATCGGCTCAACGCTTATGCAACGCTGCGGCTGAACGTCTACAATGTTGGCAATGAATATTATTTCCAGTCATTTGCCAGCGCACAATCGATTCCCTCTGCCTCGCGCAATGCGCTATTGACGCTTTCGTTGAGCTATTGAGCGCGGGCGCACCGGTCCGCCACGGGAGCGGCGCGTGATACTTGAGATCGAGGACGTTCTGACATCGGATGCAGTGGCGGGCTTTCTGGACAGGCTCGCCACTGCGCCCTGGGCCGATGGCCGGGTGACGGCAGGCTATCAGTCGGCGCTGGCCAAGCACAATTTGCAGCTGCCCGAAAGCTGCGATGTCGCGGTCGATCTGGGGCGCGCGGTGGTGGACGCTCTGGGGCGCAGCCTGATCTTCCAATCGGCCGCGCTGCCGCACAGCATATTTCCGCCGCTGTTTAACCGCTATGCGGACGGCCACACCTTCGGCGTACACATCGACAATGCCATCCGCATGCACCCGGTGACCGGCGCGCGGCTGCGCACCGATCTTTCATGTACCCTGTTCCTGTCCGATCCGGCTGATTACGACGGCGGTGAGCTGGTGATCGAGGAAGGATCGGGCGAGCGGCGCATCAAGCTCGCAGCAGGCAGCATGGTGCTTTATCCCGCGACCACTCTGCACAGCGTCACGCCGGTAACGCGCGGGGCGCGCGTCGCCTCGTTCTTCTGGGTGCAAAGCCTTGTCGCCGATCAGGCCCGCCGCTCGATCCTGTTCGACATCGACATCGCCATCCAGTCGCTGCGCCAGCGGTTGGGCGATGAAGACCCGGCGCTGATCGCGCTCACCGGCAGCTATCACAACCTGCTGCGGCAGTGGGCGGTGGTGTAGACCCGATCAGTGCGCGAGCAGCAGCGGGATGTTTGAATCGCTCAGGAAATATTTCGTCACCCCGCCGAGCAGCAGCTCGCGCAGGCGGCTGTGGCCATAAGCGCCCATCACAATCAGGTCCGCGCTGATTTCGCCCGCGACATGATCGATCACCTGCTCGATCGGCACGTCGCCGCGTTCGCGCGCGATCAGCTCGCTGCTGACACCATGGCGCGACAGATAGGCGCTGGCGGCGGTGGAGGGGAAGCTTTCCGGCTTCTCGGCGATCGTCAGCAGGTGGACCTGATCGGCCCGTTTCAACATCGGCAGGGCGGCGCGCAGCGCGTTCGCCGCCTCGTGCCCGCCATCCCATGCGACCAGAATCGTGCCTGCGGTGTTCAGCCATTTGTGGGCAAAGGGCACCGCGAGCACCGGGCAGCGGCTGTTGACCACAAGATCGTCGATGCCCAACAGCGGATGGGCGCGAACGCCGTGTTCGACATTGTCGAGCGACAGCACCATCACATCGGCTAGCCGCGCCGCGCTGACCATGGACTGCACGACATCGCCATCATATTGGATGAAATCCCAGGTCACGTCTTCGCCCGTCATCTTGGTTTCAATCAGATCGCGCAGCTTGGCCTCGTCCACGCGCAGCTGCTCAAGCGTGCTGTTGGGCACATAGCTGCCGCCCATCGGGTCCATCAGCATGAACGCGGAATAGGGCGTGACCTGAATGAAGCTGATATGACCAGACTGGCTGCGCGCCAGATCAAGACCCGCTTGCAGGCGTGATTCAAAGGCGGTGCCATGATCGGCATAGACATTGATTGATTTCATCGGACGTCTCCTTCGTAGACAAGGCTGAATCAGTTAGCGGCGCCTTTGCCGCACGTGCATTGATCGAGATCAACCAGCCGCTGGAAAAGCATCCATCGCAGCGCTAGGGCTTGCATGATATCACGAATCAAACGCACCGTCGTTTGTCTGATCCCTGGGAGAGCCTAACATGCAGAAAATTTATCCCGATGCCGCCTCCGCGCTGGAGGGCCTGCTGTTTGACGGGATGAACATCTGCGCGGGCGGTTTTGGCCTGTGCGGCATCCCCGAACGGCTGATCGATGCAATCCGCGATGCAGGCACGAAGGACCTGACCATTGCCAGCAACAATGCCGGAATCGATGGCGAGGGGCTGGGCAAGCTGCTGCGCACCCGGCAGGTGAAGAAGATGATCTCGAGCTATGTTGGTGAGAACAAGGAGTTCGAACGCCAGTATCTGGCAGGCGAGCTCGAGGTCGAGTTCTGCCCGCAGGGCACGCTGGCCGAACGCTGCCGGGCGGGCGGCGCGGGCATCCCCGGCTTCTACACCAAGACCGGCGTCGGCACCCAGGTCGCCGAGGGCAAGGAGCACAAGGATTTCGACGGCCAGACCTACATTCTTGAGCGCGGCATCTATGCCGACCTGTGCATCATCAAGGGGTGGAAGGCCGACAAGGCAGGCAACCTCATCTTCCGCAAGACCGCGCGCAACTTCAACCAGCCGATGGCGACTGCGGGCAAGATCTGCGTGGCAGAGGTTGAGGAGATCGTCGAGACCGGCAGCATTGATGCCGACTGCATCCATTTGCCGTCGATCTACGTGAAGCGGATGATCCTGGGCGCCCCCTACGACAAGAAGATCGAGTTCCGCCTGACTCGGCCGAGGGAAGCGGCATGAGCGGGGCCCGAAGAGTGCGCTCCTGCGAAAGCAGGAGCCCAGCCCAAAGGTCGATCTGGGCTCCTGCTTTCGCAGGAGCACTGC
>NZ_JBGTFM010000269.1:0-2133 GCF_041747255.1 Blastomonas sp.
AAGCTGGAGCCGCAGCCGCAGCCCGATGCCGCGTTGGGGTTGGTGACCTGAAAAGCCGCACCG
The DNA here is from genome assembly GCF_041747255.1 of Blastomonas sp. Taxonomy (GTDB): domain Bacteria; phylum Pseudomonadota; class Alphaproteobacteria; order Sphingomonadales; family Sphingomonadaceae; genus Blastomonas. Next base: position 64 of record NZ_JBGTFM010000269.1, read on the forward strand.
CCGAGGGATTCGACGAAATCGACCGCGCTGCCGCGCACCAGATCGAGGCTGATCTCATCGACCACCAAAGCAACACCATCCTGACGCGCGACGGTATCACCATCCTCGGGAGCATCGGCGAGGCCGAAGCGATATTGAAAGCCCGAGCAGCCGCCGCCTTCGACCGACAGCCGCAGGATCGCTGGCTTGCCCTGCTTGGCGGCAATCGCGGCGACACGGCTGGCGGCGCTGACGGTGAGGATAATATCGGCGGTGGCCGGTTGTGCGGTTGAAGCGCTGGTCATGAGCCTAACATAAGCCCTGCGACGATCCGCGACAAGCCGTGCAATTCCGGTCGAACGGCTTAACCCTCCGGGTAACGCTCAAAAGCGGGCAGCTCATGCGCGGTCCCCATCCACGCCAGTTGCTCGGCGGTCTGGATATGCGCCATCGCCGGGAACGCACTGGCGTCATCGAATGTCGCGGTCTGGATGTCGACGATGCCTGGCAACACCACCTCGTTCACATAAAACAGTCCGGTGCCGCACTGCGGGCAGAAGCTGCGCCGGGCATATTCGGACGAGCGATAAACTGCAGGCGTACCGCTGGTGAGACGAAAACTGCCGCTGGGCACTGCGGTCCAGCCCACCACCGGTGCCCCGGCGCAGCGCTGGCAATCGGTGCAATGGCATAGCGCCGTACGCACCGGTTCCGCATCATCCGCAGGCGCGGCAACCGCATAGCGCACCGCGCCGCAATGGCATCCGCCGGCCGCTTCGCTCATGCCGCTGTTCCTTCCGCTTCAGCCGCCTTGGCGTCCCTGCTGCTTTGGGCGGCGATCAGCGCGTCGTCGATCGCCTTGGCGCGGATATAGGCCGGGCGAATGTCCAGCCGCGCGGCATAAGCGGCAAAGCTGTCACGCACTGGCAGCGAGCCAAACGCCTGACCCCACATAACCTGCGCGCCGACATAGACATCGGCGGCGGTGAAGCGCGACCCGCAGATGTAGTCGCGGTCGGCCAGCCAGTCCGCCAGCGTATCGACCACCAGATCATAATGGCCATAGCCCAGCATGCCCTGCTTTTGCGGATCGTCCACGCTCCACCCCATCGCGCGGTTGGTAATCGCCTGTTCGAGCGGCCCGGCCCCGAAAAACAGCCAGCGATAATAATCAGCGGCTTCATCGGCGTGGGGGCCAAGCCCGGCATCGGGAAAGGCTTGCGCGAGAAAGGCACAGATCGCGGCGCATTCGGTCACCACCCTGCCCTGATGGACAATTGCCGGAACCTTGCCCATCGGGTTGATCGCCCGATAATCCGGGCCCTTCATTGTCTCCCCGTATTCCATGAGGTGCTGGGTGTAAGACACGCCGGTCTCTTCGATCATCCAGCGCGCAATCTGCCCGCGCGACATGGGGTTGGTGTAGAAATCGAGGGTGGTCATACCTGCTCTCCTGCGAATCGACGTCAAAGAACATAGCATGAACTTTGTTCGTGTCCAGCATCGTTCAGCAATCGTCAAACCCCTTCGCCCGCCCCGTCGCCTGCCCCAGCAAATCGCCCAGGCCGCGCTTGTATTTCTTATTCCTAAATACCCCGAACCGCCGCCCGCCAGACAAGCCTGTTTCGCGCAGCAGCGCATAATGACTGGTCAACCACCCGCCGTTACGGGTTTGTCAATTCTGCCATGTTAGGTCATGCTCCACTGTGGGCCGCAGAAGGGGCGCGACATGCAGCATGACGACAACAGCGCGGGCGCGCGCGCCGCCATCAGCGGCAGATCTGCCGATTCCGCGGTCGAAACGCGGTTCATCCTACGCGAACGACGTGCACGTGCAGCCCATATGCGCGTGTTCGCCGGACTGCTGGCGGCGATGCTGATCGGCTATTCTTTAATCAACCCGTTGTTCTTCACCCGGGCCGATGAAATCCGCTTCACGCTGATGCTGGCGCCCGCACTTGCCGTGCTGGCAGGCTATGCCGCCGCGACATACTGGCGGGGCTATGCCAGTCTGCCGCTGATTGATTTCGTTGCCCTGCTGGCCGTCGCTTTGCTGATCATGGCCGAAAATGCGCTGCTGTTCGATGAAAT
>NZ_JBGTFM010000270.1:0-3202 GCF_041747255.1 Blastomonas sp.
CCGAGGATTTGGTTTGGCCGTTTCGGTTATCAAATCGGAATGACAGCAAATAGCCCAGGTTTAAACCTTTGACCTTCGATACCCGGCCGCTCTCGCTTGTGCTTCGGAGCAGAAGATCTCTTCGGCCCGCGTATCCTCGTAATATTGCATGCCCGGCAAGTGATAGATCCAGTCGCCACGACGGCTTCGGTTCCCTTTGATTGTGCAGCCTTGATGCGCCTGGTTTGTCGCCTGCGCGCGCGTCTGCCGGGACGCGGGCTGTGCTTGCGGGTCACGTGGCGCGGCAGCCTCAGCTTTCGCGATGCGATGATGTTCCGGCAGGATAAACTCCGATCGCCAGATACCTTGTCTGGCTGACCGTGCGCGATGCTCATGACCGATATAGGCGCTGCTGTAGCTGCGGTAGGCAGTCGCCCAGCCATACTCCACCATCGTCGCGCCAAGCTCCAGGCCGTTCGCGTGGCAGATTGCCAACAGGCGACCGTAAGCGTCGGTGCCTTGACCCTGGCAAGTGACCCTCTGGCCCTCGACCAGTGAGCGCAATTGGGCCGCGGCATCCTCACCGCATGCCCACTGTTGGCCATCGCGCGTGCAACTCTGATCGAGTTCCGGGGCATCGACGCCCACCAATCGCACTGACGCCCCAGCAATTACCAGCGAGTCACCGTCAACCACTCGCGCAGGTCCAGTTAGATTCTGTGCGCTCGCGGGGGCCGCGACGAGCAACAATGTGGCAATGGCAAGGCTACGCATGCGTGCCGAACTATCGAGAAATGGTGAACGGTCCGTAAGCTCAGGGTCTGTCACTATGATCTGAACCCCGGCCCAATCCGGACATCTCGGCTGCCGCATTTAGAGCACCGCAGCCGCCGTTTGATCGCGGCGATTTGCTTGGACCAGTTTCGACGCTGGCACAGCATGGTGATCTCAAGCGGATCGATGATGGCCAGCCGTTTGCACGCCCTACAATCCACTCGCAGGCGATAGCCGTGCCTCGTGTAATCCGAGATGGTATCGAGCCGCTTCGAGCTCATGGCTTGCGCCGGATGGCCCAGACGAGCGCAGAGCTGGCAGTGATGATAGCGGCTATGGCTGCAAGCGCAGCCGGATCAAGAACGAGCATGGCAACCTTCCGATTCGCTGGAAGCTCGCTATGTTCACACTTTGTTCTGTGTAGGAAAGTTCAAACTGACTGGTGCGAACCTTCTATCAGGCTGCCGTGGCTTCGGATGGTTCATCGCCAAAAGACGAATGTCAGCCAACGATCCACCAGCGGTCTTCAGATGACCTTTGCCACATTGCCGCCCATCGAATGGCCGGGGAGCACTGCTTCTTCGGGATCAACCCCTCTTACGATAGCGGCAACGTCTTGGGCGAAGGAGTCGACTGTCCACCACTTGCGGCCAGTGCCGGAGTCTCCGTGCCCTCCAAGGTCCAAAGTTATGTTTTGGAAGTCCAGAGACAGCGGCTCTAGTTGTGCCGCTTAGTGGCTTTTGTTGCACGACCAGCCATTGATAAGGACAAGAGCCGGCTTTCCTACTCCATAAACTGCGTAGGCGATCGGGACGCCGTCATGCGCGGTGGCGAAGCGAGTCACTGGACCTCCGAGAGAAAGCGTGCCGTCCCCGAGACCCTGATACTCGCACCGTGTGCGGCCGGGATGTCCGCGTGCAGGCGGCAAGGCGTCCCCATGTCATCGCCCTGATGAATGTCGATTTGTCCCCCGTGCGGCCAGCGGAGGTCGCGGAGGTAGCCGGCCACGGCCGCAGCGGCCGCACCGGTAGCTGGATCCTCATAGACGCCCCCAGCGGCAAACGGATTGCGCACGTGGAAGAGTGATGCCGTTTCTGAATGCAGCAGGCTAATGGTGGCAAGTCGCCACCTTCTCATCAGGTCGGCCCCTGTCTCAAAGTCGTATTGCATGGCCGCCAGCGCAGAACGGCTCGACAGGGCGAGCATCAAATGCCGAGCGCCGGCTTCAACGAAGGCCGGCGGCAAGCGCGGGTCGAGTTCAGCGGGGAGGTATGAGAAGAGATCGAGGGCAAGGGTAACCACGTCCTCCGTGGCGGGTACGCTGCTCGTAGGAGGTGACTGCAAGGCAGCGGCCAGCGTGCCGCCTGTGCGCTGCCCCTCCACCGTGATCGTTCCATCGTTCAAGTGCAGCGGGAAGACGCCGTCCCCTTGCTCGGCAGCGAGTGCTGCCCCAAGGGCTATCGTTGCGTGGCCGCAAAATGGTATCTCCATCGCAGGCGCAAAGTAGCGAACGCGCCACCCGCCACCATGAGGCGCAGCGAAAACGGTTTCTGAATAGCCGACATCTGCAGCGACTGCCTGCATGACCGCCTGTTCGGCTAAAGTGTCGTTGAAGACCACGCCCGCGGGATTCCCGCCGCTACCGTCAGTGGAGAAGGCGGCGATCCGAAGAATTTTCATTTCCACCTTCCCATTTGTCTGTGCGAAGGGCTCTGCACCCTCATGAGGTCTACCCGCTGCTGGAGCAAAGCTGCCGTTCAGTTGAACCGTGGATCCCCTGCGGTGGGGGGAATGGACGGAATTACCCGTATCTTTGCTTTGAGCTGACCGGTCGGTTCGAGGTGAAAGATGACCTCCGCGAAACCACCTACAGGGGTATCAAGCGGCTTGACGAGCGCCACTGGCTCACCATCAAACTTAAGTGGCATCGTGGGACTAAAAACCAGTTGATTTGGGTCGATCGGGCCCCCTTTTGATGACATTTGAAAGCGGGCGCCCTGCGAGGTCGTGATAGCGATGAGTTTCGTGGGGTCGTTGTTCGTTTCAAGGGAAAAGTGGAGGGTGGCATCGCCGTCTGGCTGTGATGCCGGGATAATTAGTGCGTTGTGTAATTCGACCTTTGGCTCCGGGATCCGACGCTCGCATCCCGCTACAGCGAGAAAAACAGCCAATATAGAAAGGCCGTTCGATCGGCCCCATCCTACCATAAAATATTTCATCATCATTCGCCAAACATACAAATTATCAAACCTTGACCGTTCGAGAATCTTACGCCCTGTCTCGAAAAAATTGGCCTGTTCTAATCGATGGACGCCTTTGAGTCGGCATGTAGACTACGATCGCCTCGATGGCCTCCCGCTTATCTCAAGCGAAGAACGTTATACGTACAGAGCGAGGATTGCTCTAGCCAGTAGCGATGACCAGACATGGCTCAGTGGCAGGCTATCCC
>NZ_JBGTFM010000271.1:0-1656 GCF_041747255.1 Blastomonas sp.
ACCCGCATCGCGCGCCTGACGAGGAGTGACGGCACGCTTCTGGTCACCGGTGGTGGCGCTTGCCGGGCGCACGCCGGGGACCACGAAAAAGCCGTCGCGCCAAGCATGGCGCACCGCGCCGACCTCCTGACCTGAACACACGATGCCATCCAGCCCCGCCTTGTGCGCCAGCGCCGCTAGCCGCAGGACGTTGTCCTGGGTGTTGCCGCCAAAGCCGATGTGCGCCATGTCATCATCATCAAGGCTGGTGAGCATCGTCACCGCAACCACTTTGGTGTTCGTGCCCGCCGCTGCCTTGGCATCCTCCATCATCGCGCGTCCTCCCGCTGCATGCACGGTCACGATCGCCGGTTCGAGCACGTGGATCGCCTGCATCGCGGCGGCGACGGTGTTGGGAATGTCGTGGAGCTTGAGGTCAAGGAAGATCGGCAGGCCAAGTTTTGCCATCTCGTGCACGCCGTGGTGGCCATGCGCGCAGAAGAACTCCAGCCCCAGCTTGATCCCGCCGATATGGCCGCGCACCGATTGCACCAGCGCGGTTGCGCGGGCCAGATCAGGCACATCGACTGCCAGATAGATGGGATTGGACATGGATGTTCCTGTGGTCTTGTCGCTGCGGGTCAGATCGACCGCAGGACGCTTGCCGGTTCGGATGGCGTTTCGAATGGCGTTTCGGTTGTGTTGTCGGCGGTGGGCTGAGCCGCCGGAGCATGCATTGGCGCTGCCGGGCCGGGGGTGGCCATGGCCGTCGTCGCGAGCGTCTGATAGCTGCGTGTCTGGTTCGCCTCCAGCGTCGCGATGCGCCGTTTCAGCCGCCAGCTGCTGGTGCGGTGCACCAGCCACAGCGGCAGGAAACCGGCGAGGAAGGTGATGACCAGCAGCACCGGCAGCTTGGTCACCAGCTCAAGCCCGCCCCACAGCTCCACCGCAGTCACCTGCCAATTGTTGTAGGAGAAGACCACGAAGGCAACCGCCAGCATGATCGCGACGAGGATCTTCAGGAACTGCATCGACCTTGGCTCCCTTGCTCTTGTGCGCCGTTGGCCAGCCCCGTTGCTGAGGCCTGGCCCGGCGGCGGGTTGCAGCCCAGCATAAGGGCAATCCTTCGCGATGGCCAGCAGGTTGCCGCACGCAGTTCAGCAGCGGACCAGACGGATATCGATCTCGCGGATCACATGATCCCATTCCTCGGTGCTGCGCAGCCGCGCGACCAGTGCCTCGAATGCAGTGCTGGCCTCGGGCGGGTATTCGAACCAGGTGAGGAAATCGAAGGGTTCGCCAAGGTCGCGGCTGTGGTGCAGCCGCCGGGCGATGGCGGGCAGGTAGTCAGCGCCGATGGCCATATGCTCTGACCGGGCATAGATCGCCCGTCGCTCGTCCTGCGCCATCGCCCACCACTGCGGGGATTTGGTGATCGGGATCAGCGCGGCGCAGGTCGCGTGGCTGCGGTGGAGGCCCTCTGACCGGCGGTCGAGCAGCGAGCGTTCGCTCCGGGTCGAATAGCGCAGGTTCGATGTGAAGCCGCGCAATGTCCAGCGTGGCGGCCCCATCTGATTATCCGTCTGATCATCGATCCTGATGAACGGCACTGCGGGCAGGCCTTCGCCGATCCACGCCGATTGGGAGACGACGCGCCACTGGCCGGCATCACCCCCG
>NZ_JBGTFM010000272.1:0-2642 GCF_041747255.1 Blastomonas sp.
GAAACGCACGGCCGCCCCATGCCGCGCGCGACCACCGCAGCGTGGGATGTCATGCCGCCACGAGCGGTGAGGATGCCGCGCGCCGCGTGCATCCCGTGAATGTCTTCGGGGCTGGTCTCGATCCGCACCAAGATGACCGCCTCGCCCATCGCATTGCGCCGTTCGGCGGTGTCAGCGTCGAACACGATCACGCCGCTCGCCGCGCCGGGAGATGCGGGCAGGCCCTTGGTCAGCACATCGCGCACCGCATCAGGATCAAGCGAGGGATGCAGCAGCTGATCGAGCGCCATCGGATCGACCCGGGCAATCGCCTCCTGCTCGGTGATCAGGCCTTCGTTGGCCATATCGACCGCGATCTTGAGCGCCGCCTTGGCGGTGCGCTTGCCCGAACGGGTCTGCAGCATCCACAATTTACCGCGCTCGACGGTGAACTCGATGTCCTGCATGTCGCGGTAATGCGTTTCGAGGATGTGGAACACCCGTGCCAGCTCGGCATAGGTTTCGGGCATCGCCTCTTCCATGCTCAGCGGCTTGGCGTTCGCTTCCGCGCGCGCGGCTTTGGTCAGATACTGCGGGGTGCGGATGCCCGCGACCACGTCTTCGCCCTGCGCATTGATCAGGAACTCGCCGTAATACAGGTTCTCGCCGGTCGAGGGATTGCGCGTGAACGCCACGCCCGTTGCCGAGGTGTCGCCCATGTTGCCGAATACCATCGCCTGCACATTGACCGCGGTGCCCCATTCGGCGGGAATGTCGTTGAGGCGACGATAGACCTTGGCCCGCTCCGACTGCCACGATCCGAACACCGCCGCGACCGCGCCCCATAGCTGATCGTGCACATCCTGCGGGAACGGCTTGCCCCATTGCTCCTCGACCAGCGTCATGTACTCGCCCACCAGCGCGCGCCAGTGTTTCGCTTCCATCTCGGTATCGCTATAGAAGCCGTTGTCTTCCTTGATGATTTCCAGCGCCTCTTCAAACGCATCATGATCAAGGCCAAGCACGACATCGGCATACATCTGCACGAACCGGCGGTAGCTGTCCCACGCAAACCGCTCATCGCCCGACGTGATCGCCAGTCCCTCAACGGTCTCGTCGTTGAGGCCAAGGTTGAGCACCGTGTCCATCATGCCGGGCATCGACACGCGCGCACCCGAGCGCACCGAGACCAGCAAAGGATCAGCCGCGTTGCCGAAATTTTTGCCGGTGATCTGCTCGATATGCTTCAGGCCCTCGGCGACTTCGGCCTTCAGGCTGTCAGGAAACACCTCGCCATCGAGATAATAACGGGTGCACATGTCGGTGCTGATGGTGAAGCCCGGGGGCACCGGCAGGCCGATCGAGGCCATGCCATCAAGGTTCGCGCCCTTGCCGCCGAGCAGGTTCTTGTTGCCGGCCTGGCCAGGATTGGCGCCGCCATCACTGGCGTTGCCGCCGAAACGATACACATATTTGGTCATCAGTTCCCCTAACCCTCGATCTTCGAGAAGTCAGCAACGCTGTGCACCGCTGCGCGGATGCGCGCGAGCAAGGCGAGGCGATGCTCGCGCTTGGCCGGATCGGCATCGTTCACGGTCACGTCATCAAAAAAGCGGTCAATCGGCCCGCGCAGTGAGGCAAGCGCGATCATCGCAGCGGCAAAATCCTCACGCGCGATGGCATCGGCAGCGGCAGGCTCGGCGGCATCGAGGGCGGCGATAAGCGCGGCTTCGGCGGGTTCCAACCCAAATGCCCTCTCCCCTTGAGGGGAGAGGGAAGAGACGCCGTCAGGCGTCGAAGGGAGAGGGGCCTGAACTGAGGTCGGCGCATGCCCCTCTCCCCCCGCCGCTGCGCGGCTCCCCCCTCTCCCCTCAAGGGGAGAGGGCTTTTCCTTCTTCAAGATATTCGCCGCGCGCTTGTACCCGGCGAGCAGGTTGCCCCCCTCATCGGTCTCAACAAACGCCTGCAACGCATGCACGCGCGCGAGCAGCCGGACGAGGTCGTCCTCGCCGCCGAGCGCGAACACCGCGTCGATCAGATCGTGACGGACACCTGCCTCGCGCTGCTGGACCTTGAGGCGGTCGGCTACAAATGCAACAACTTGGGATGTGTCGAAGGAGAGCCGAATATATTCGATGAGATACTCAATTTTAAATTCTGCCAAGGGCCAACGAATTACTGGATCCCAATGTACACCCACTGAAATTTCATTCTCGCTGCGATTTAGGTCGAAATCGTTATTCCATTGTCCAGCCTCATCAAATCGGAATACCGATGAACCATCTGGCGCTTCATAAAGCTCATTCCAATGATATTGATCTCGTGCAATTTCAAATTTGAGAAATCTATTGATCACTACAAGAAGGGGTAATCTGAGATCATTCGTAATTATGAGGCGAATGAGAGCTAATGCCATGCGCCGTAACGCAAAGGGGTCTTTAGAACCAGTAGGCTGGTTACCCGTTACAAAAAATGAAACCAACGTATCCAGCTTATCCGCCAAACTCACCGCCACCGTCACCGGATCGGTGGGCACGTCATCGCCTTGGCCCACCGGCTTGTAATGATCGCGGATGGCGGCGGCGACCTGGGGGTCGAGACCCTCCTTCGTCGCGTAATAACCGCCCATAAGCCCTTGAAGTTCAGGGAACTCGCCGACCATT
>NZ_JBGTFM010000273.1:0-1582 GCF_041747255.1 Blastomonas sp.
CCTGGGCGCGTATTCTGGATGCCCTGACCTGAAATCGCCCCCCGCTTGCTGACGGCGCGGGTGACGCACTGCTGGCGGCGACCGATGCGCGTTCCTGAAATGCCTTGGCGTGGCAGCAAAGCCTGCGCCGCAGGGGAGTCAAGGCGCATCCCCGGACCGTTGGGGGGCTTAACGAAGTTTGCTCTTCAAGTGTAAGACCACCTCATGAAAGCCAGCCCGCCATGATCCGTCCCTGCACCGCCCAGCTCGGTATTCTGTTGATGGTGACGGCCATGTTTTGCATCTCGCTCAATGATATGGTCGTGAAATCCCTGGCCGGCAGCTATCCGCTGCATCAGATCGTGTTCGCGCGGACCGGCCTGGGTATCCTGTTTTCCATCATTTTCTTGCAGTTGGAGGGTGGCTTCCCGCTTTTGCGGACCACGCAGGTCGGATTGCACATCTTTCGCGCCCTTCTGGTCGTGCTTGGAAATTCGCTGTTCTACGCGGCGATCGTGGCGATGCCGTTGGCGACGGCGAATGCGCTCTATTTCGTGGCACCGCTGTTTGTCACGCTGCTGTCGATCCCGGTGCTGGGCGAACGCATCGGCCCGCGCCGTCTTCTGGCGGTGCTCGTCGGGTTTGCCGGGGTGCTGCTGATGCTCTGGCCGCAAATGCGCGGCGGCGCGGACAGTGTGGGCTGGATCGCGCTCTTGCCGCTGGGGGCGGCCGCAAGCTATGCAGGCATGTCGGTGCTGACGCGCAAGCTGGGACAGTTCAGCCGCGCCTCGGCGCTTGCGATCTACCTGCAGGCGGCGTTCCTGATAGTCAGCATCGGTTTCTATCTGGTCGCGGGCGACGGGCGCTTCGTCGGCCCGGACACGTCCGGCCCGCTCACCTTTCTGCTGCGCGCCTGGGTGTGGCCTGCATCGGGGGACATCGTCCCGATGATGGGACTGGGGTTGTTGTCGGCGATCATCGGCTATTCGATGAGCCAGGCCTACCGCATCGCCAGCGCCGCGGTCGTCGCGCCGTTCGAATACGTCCTGCTGATCTTCGCCCTGTTCTGGGGCTATACGATCTTTGGCGAATGGCCGGTGCCGGAAGTCCTGATGGGGGCCGCCATCATCATCGCGGCAGGAGTCTACGTGTTCTGGCGCGAGAACCGCCCTGGGCCAGCGCCGCGACCTCGGCACCGCGACCGTGGTTGATCACATGCAATTCTCGCGTCCGAACTGGCCGCCGTAATGGCGCAGCCAGGCGTTCAGGAAGAACGCATCATCGCGCACCATCGTCACCGCAGCCACTGTCTGCATTGCATCACCGCCCGTTGTTCCACCGCCTGCGTCTCGCAGCGTAGAGGCGCGGATGCTGGAAGAGAATCAGTTTTCATGAGGAAGCCACCTTGATCCCGCCTGACTTCGCCACGACAGGAATCCTCGCGCCCCGCGCGGCATCGGTGCCGATCACGAGATTTCAGGTCCTGGGGGAACGCTCGTCAGGCACTAATTTCGTCAAGCGGCTGCTGGGACGCAATTCGACGCTGCGTCCGACCGAGGATCTGGGCTGGAAACACAGATTTCCGCATGCCGCAGCCATTCCC
>NZ_JBGTFM010000274.1:0-3133 GCF_041747255.1 Blastomonas sp.
GCAGCCAGCCGAGCCGCACGACGGGGCCGGGCGCATCATCGCCCACTGCTCCTGCATCCAAAGTACCTGGCCGGTGAGCGCGTGAGCGGGCTGCATCGCGTATGAACCTTGCCGCCTTTACGATCAGCCGCTGGCAACTCAGCCTGGTCGCGTTCATGCTGCTCGCCGCGCTGGGCGTATCATCGCTGTTCACCATCTCGCGCGCGGTAGACCCGCACTTTCCGATTCCCGTGATCACCGTGATCATCGCGCTGCCCGGCGCGGATGCGGCCGACATTGAGCAGACGATTGCCAAACCGATTGAAGAGGTGCTGCGCGGCATCGATGACATCGACGAGATCAACGTCAACATCACTGACGGCTTTGTCACCATCACATCGGAATTCGACTGGGACGGCGACACCGACCAGTATTTCAACGATGTGGTGCGCGAGGTCAGCGCGATCCGCAACCAGCTGCCCGAGGGTATCACCGAGCTGCGCTATCGCAAGGCGCGCACGACGGAGGCGGCGGTGCTGCAGCTGGCGATGGTCAGCGAGACCGCAAGCTGGCGGCGGCTGCAGAAACAGGCCGAAGACATCCGCGATGCGTTCGTGCGCTATCCCGGGGTGCGCAATACCGTGATCGATGGCCTGATGCAGCCCGAAGTGCAGGTCGCGATCGATTCAGGGCGATTGGCCGAGCTTGGCCTTGCCCCGTCGGCGATTGCCGATGCGTTGCGCCGGGGTGGGGCAGAGCTGCCCCCAGGCGCGGTCGAAAGCGCCAAGCGCCGCTTCAACGTTGAGGCAGGCGGTGCCTATCGCGACCTTGATACCTTGCGCAACCTGCCGATCCGCGCGGGCAACGGCAGCCTGCTGCGCATCGCCGACGTCGCCGATGTCGACTGGGGGGTGGGCGAGCCGGTCCATATCACGCGCTACAATGGCAAGCGCGCGGTGTTTCTGGCGATCCAGCAAAAGGACGGCTACGACGTCATCCGCCTGCGCAAGTCGCTGGAAAAGGAACTGGACAACCAGCGCGCGCGCTTTCCGCCGGACATCACGCTCGAGCAGGTGTTCGACCAGAGCCGCGACATCGAATATCGTCTCAGCGAGCTGACCCGCGATTTTTCTATCGCGCTGTTTCTGGTGATCTTCACCTTGCTGCCGCTGGGCTGGCGCGCATCGGTGATTGTGATGATCTCGATCCCGCTGTCGCTCGCATCGGGGCTGCTGGCGATCAATCTGATGGGTTTCAACCTCAGCCAGCTGGCGGTGGCCGGGTTCATCGTCGCGCTTGGCCTGCTGGTCGACGATTCGATTGTGGTGACAGAAAATATCGCGCGCCACCTGCGCATGGGCAAGCGCCGGGCGATCGCTGCAATCGATGGCACGCGCGAGATCACGCCTGCCGTGCTGGGATCAACCGGGGTGCTGATCTTCGCGTTTACGCCGCTGCTGTTTTTGCCTGAAGGCGCAGGCAAATTTACCCAGTCGTTTATTTACACGATCATCTTCACGGTGTTTGCCTCGCTGGTGATATCACTGTCGATCATTCCGTTCCTCGCCAGCCGCATCCTGGCGCGCGATGAAGACCCCGATGGCAACGCGCTGCTGCGTTGGATGACCGAGAAGATCGAAACCGTTTACCGCCCGATCCTGCACCGCGCGCTCGACGCGCCGCGGCGGACTTTGTGGGCGTCGATGGCGCTGACGTTGTCCGCCTTTGCCTTGATTCCGGTGCTTGGCTTCAGCCTGTTCCCCTATGCTGACACCAGCTATTTCCGCGTCACGGTCGATGCTGAACAAGGCAGCGGCATCCAGCGCACCGATGCGCTGGTGAAGCAGGCCGAGGCAGTGCTGGCGCGCGAGCCCGACATCAAGGTGCGCGCTGCCAACACCGGCAGCGCCAATGCGCAGGTGTTCTACAATGTCTTCGCGCTCGACCAGCGCCCCAATTTTGGCGAGGTCTTTGTGGTGCTGGACAAGTGGCATCCATCGCGCAGCCCCGAAATGGTCGCGCGCATCCGTGAACGGCTCGACACCATTCCCGGCGCGCGCTTCAACGTCGAACTGTTCCAGAACGGCGCGCCCATTGCCTCTCCGGTCGCGCTGCGCGTGAGGGGCGAGAACCTCGACACGTTGCGCGATGTTGCTGCGCAGGTTGAATCCGTGCTGCGCGCAACGCCGGGCGCGCGGGACGTGATCAACCCGGTCGCAACCGATGGCATTGATCTCGACATCGGGCTGGATGAGGCCAAAGCGGCGTTGCTCAACATCGCGCCGGGCGAGCCGCGCCGCGCAATCCGGCTTGCGCTGTCGGGCGAGAATGCCGGGACCTATCGCGACGAGGAGGGCGACAGCTATCGCATTGCCGTGCGGCTGCCGATTGAGGGCACGCACCCGGTGTCTGCGCTTGAGAAAATCTATGTCGCAACGCGCACCGGCGATGTCGTGCCGCTTTCGCAGATATCCTCGCCGCGCCTGATCAGCGTGCCGCCGCAGATCCAGCGCTATCAGCTCGAACGGTCGGTGTCCGTCACCGCCAACGCCGAGCCGGGCGCGCTGCCATCACGCATCAGTCGGCAGGCGATGGCCAAGATCGACGAGCTTACGCTGCCCGAAGGTTACCAGGTGACGCTGGGCGGCGAGGCAGAGGCGATCGCATCGGTGTTCGGCGGGCTGGGACCGATTATCCTGATCGCGCTGTTCGGCATTTTTGCGGTGCTGGTGGCCGAATTCGGGCGGTTTCGTGAAACCATCGTGGTCGCAGGTGTCATCCCGCTTGGCACTTTTGGCGGGTTCATCGCGCTGTTCGTCACTGGCGCTTCGCTCAGCTATATGGCGATCATCGGTTTTGTTGCGCTGGTCGGCATCGAGATCAAGAACTCGATCCTGCTGGTCGATTTCACCACCCAGTTGCGCCGCGAGGGCATGGGGCTGCGCGCCGCCATCGAACGCGCGGGCGAGGTGCGCTTTTTGCCAGTCCTGCTGACATCGGTCACCGCCATCGGCGGGCTGCTGCCGCTCGCCATCTTTGGCGGCTCGCTGTATGCGCCGCTTGCCAGCGTGATCATCGGCGGGCTGATCTCATCGACGCTGCTGTCGCGCATCGTCACCCCGGTGATGTATCTGCTGATCGCACGCGGCGGGGA
>NZ_JBGTFM010000275.1:0-6015 GCF_041747255.1 Blastomonas sp.
GTCAGCGCCTGCCAGAACTGCTGCCCGGCATAGCCGATGATGCCGAACAGCATCAGGAACAGCGCGAGCCACAGCAGCAGCGGCAACCGCCCCAGCCCGAGCAGCGCGAGCAGGCCATCGCTCGCGGCATCGCCCAGATCACTATCGCTATCGAGATCACCCAACCCCAGCGCCTGCAGCCCGCCGATCAGCAGCATCAGCACGATCGCGGCGGCAAAGGGGGTGTTCTGGCTGGCGAGGAGAAAGTCGAGCATGGGCGGGCCAGTGTACACGCTATTGCGCGTCTGCCAGGCCATCATATTTGAGTTCAAGAAACCGTCCGCGCACCGCCAGCCTGTCGACATCGCCCTCGGCAATGCTGCGCGTGGCGCCTGCGATTTCGCGTTCGATCACGCCAAGGCCGTGCACCAACTGTTCCTCGGGGCTGCGTTCGCCGCGCTTTTCCTGGCGCAGGTTCGCCGGTATCTTGCGATAGCCGGTGATCAGCTCGGGCAGGTGTTCGCCCACCAGCTTGCGGATCTCGCGCGCGGGCTCGCTGTTTTCCTCCAGCGTCTGCAGCTGCGGCGCGAGCAGATCGAGCTGCACGCCGATATTGTCGATGAGGTTGACGGCAGGCGCAGGGAGCGCCGGGCGCTGGGTTTCCAGCCACATCTCGGTCTTGCCCGCGAGCACCTTGAGCGGTTCTTTCGCCAGCTTCTCAGGCGTCGGTACGCGCAGCTTGATCGAACTGCTCAGCACCACCGTGGCGACCACGGCGGCGAGCACGGTCAGCATCACGCCGTAAAAGCCGATGCCGTTGATAATGGCGCCGACCACCCCGGCAGTGACCAGGATTGCGCCCACCGCCATCGCGATCGCCGCGATCTTGCGCCACAGGTGCTGGCGCTTGAGCGCGCGCGATTTGGTGCCGATGGACTGGCCCATCGCCACGCGCCGCTTCACCGCTGCGGCGTCGGCGAGGATCTGGTCGGACTGGCGGGTCAATGATTTGGTCATCCGTTGTTGCCGGTCATGCCTCCAGCGAGGAGAGCAGCGACGGACCGGAGGATGCGCCGCTGGTCTGGGCCTGCGTCGCCCCTTCGGCGCGCGCGATATAGCCCTTGGACTTTTCGACCTCTTTGCTCAGCGTGTCGACTGTCTGCTTCATGCTGTCGAGCGCCTTCAGCTTGAAGGTGTCGATGTTGTCCATCGTATCATAGATGTTCTGGAACGCGCGCTGCAGCGTCTCGACGGGGATCGTCGCCGATGCTGCCTGCTCATGGATTTTCGCGGTCTGCTCCTTCAGCATTGTGCCGGTCGAATCGATGATGTTGGCGGTGGTGGTGTTCAAGGCGGTGATCTGATCGAGCACCAGCTTTTGCCCGACGAGCGCCTGCGCGACGGTGACGGCGGTGCGCAGCGCGGCCACTGTGGTGGTGCTTGCCCGGTCGACGCCCTTGACCAGCTCAACATTGTTCTTCTTGACCAGATCGAGCGCGAGATAGCCCTGCACCGTCACTGCCATCTGCGTCAGCAAATCCTGCGTGCGCTGGCGCACATAGAACAGCGCTGATTCCTTGATCGCCTTGGCCTTGGCCGGATCGGTCATCTCAAGCTCGGCGGCTTTTTCCTCCAGCCGCGCGTCGAGTGTTTTGGAGACGTGAATCATCTGCTCCAGCTTGCCCATCGCCGCCCACAGGTTCTGCCGTTCGACATCGATCGCGGCATTGTCCATCAGCAGTTCGTCCTTGCCGCTTTGCAAGCTGCCCAAAATCGACTGGATATGCCCCTGCGAGCTTTTGTAGCTGTCAAAATAGTCGCGCATCTTGTTGCCGAACGGGATGACGCCGAAAATCTTCTTGCGGGTGAACAGGTCGCCCTTCTTGCCGGGATCAAGGTCTTCGACCGTGCGGCGCAGCTTGGCAAGATCAGCACCGACCGAATTGTCGCTGTCCATCGCGCGCACCGGACGGTCGAGAAAGCGGTTGGACTGGCCCGCCGCTTCGCCGATTTCCTTGCGGCCCATGTTGGTGATCTGATCGACGCGCTTGCCGAATTCGGGCGAATTGACGTCCTGCGCGACGAGATCGGCGATGAATCCCTCGACCTTCTCGTCAAGCTTGCTGCGCACCTCTTCGCCCACCGGCACCAGACCGGTGGCTTCGGCAACGGTGACAACTGGCACCGGATCGGGCGCCTCAAGACTGAGTTTCTTTTCGGCCACTGCCGTCTGCGTTGCCATGCCTTGCGCTCCCGTTGGTGCCTGCTTCCCCCAAAATGAGGCGAAATGCCGGTTCAGGCAAGCGAATTAGCCTGACTGTGTTGATATAGCAACACAGTTCGTGGGTGCAAGGGGTGATAGGGTACATCATCTGAGCCGTATTGTGTAACTTGACGCCGAACGGCGGACTCTGATATGTTTTAGCATGAAGATCAGGAATGTCGTTCACAAGGGTCTGCGCCGTTTCATCGAGGAAGACGACGCCAGCGGCCTGCAACCGACGGTCGTGTCAAAGGTAAGGCGGATCGTATCGTTCCTGCAGGACATGGACCGTGAGGAGGAATTGCGGACCATTGCCAGTTGGAAGGCACATCTTCTCACCGGCAATCGCAAGGGCACATGGAGCCTGTTTGTGACCAAGAACTGGCGGATGACGTTTCGTATCGACCGACAGGACATCGAGATTATCGATCTGGATTATGAAGATTATCATTAGGAGACCGTCATGAACACGCCATTGGGCATCCGCTTGAAGGCACCCGCACATCCGGGGGGCTTCATTAAACACGAAATTATTGAGCCTCTGGGCCTGACAGTCACCGCTGCTGCGGCGGCGCTGGGAGTAACGCGCGCCACGCTGTCAACCTTGCTCAACGAACGTGCGAACCTTTCGCCTGAAATGGCGCTGCGCATCGAAAAGGCGTTTGGCGTATCGATGGATACGTTGATGCGGATGCAAAGCAGCTATGACATCGCCAAGGCGAGGTTGCGCGAGGGGGAGGTGCAGGTGACGCCGTTTGTAAGTAACCAGGCTATTCTGACCTGAGTTGTCGCACGGAACAAAGGGGTCAGGCTGATGGGCAAAACTCGATTGGTGGGCTTAGTCGTGGCCAAAATCCTGGCGCTGCTGGTTGTTTTCTTTGGATCGATGAATTTCGCAAACGCTCAAATCGCTTAAACTTTTGCTACGAATGCACAATCGCAAACGCGAGAGGGGGAAAAGGTCGGCTGCACCATTATTTTTGATGGGGCTACGCACGACTGGCTGTACAGCAAAGGTGCGCTCGTCGCCGTATCCGGCAGCGTTTCCTTCAATGGTTATGGACCTGATGGCTCTGTTTCACCTGCGTTGTTTATTAAATTGGTTACGAGCGACGTAGTGCAATCAAAGGGCCAATGGTGCTCGTCCCCAACCCGCCGTCATTTGTCGTTCCACTTGGGATCAATGGCAAATCCACGCGAGAGCATTTTTATCAAACAGTGGAAGGAGATACCGCCGGAGCCTGGCTTGCCATCTACAGCATCCAGGCTTTGGACCTAGTCTTAGAACGAATAAGCACAAACAATCAACTGGCCTTCGCTTTCAATAGACGT
This sequence comes from Blastomonas sp., assembly GCF_041747255.1. GTDB lineage: Bacteria > Pseudomonadota > Alphaproteobacteria > Sphingomonadales > Sphingomonadaceae > Blastomonas. The sequence goes on from NZ_JBGTFM010000275.1 coordinate 3,575, forward strand.
CCAGGCGGTTCAGACCTCCAATTCATCGTTGATTTATCCATCGGACAGAAGGGTACCGACACTGGAGCAAAGACAAAAACGGATTTTGCAAATTGTGTAGGCGAACTTATCAATGAGCTAGGAAATAAGCTCAAAAAGCAGTCGGCTTATCGGTTAAACGCTATCAGCTAAGAGCCCAAAAATTTACATCCGTATACAACTCGTTGGTTCGGCATAATATTATGTAGCTAATGCACTCAAGCCGCCAGTTCATAAGGCTGGATTTCGCCCGACAGATACAGGTTGCGCGCTTTCGCTCGGCTGAGCTTGCCCGATGATGTGCGCGGCAGGGTGCGGGGCGGCACCAGTTCAATGACGCAGTTCATGCCAGTGATCGAGCGCACCTTTTCGCGGATTTCATCGCGCAGACGGCGGCGTTCGGCCTCATCGGTGGTGCGGCACTGCACCAGCACGGCGGGGGCTTCCTCGCCCGCAGAAGTGGTGATCGAGAACGCCGCGATATCGCCGGACTTGAAACCGGGCAGTTGCTCAACCGCCCATTCGATGTCCTGCGGCCAGTGATTCTTGCCGTTGATGATGATCATGTCCTTGGCGCGGCCGACGATATAGAGATAGCCATCGACCAGATAGCCCATGTCGCCGGTGTCCAGCCAGCCGTCGATCAGGCAGGCGGCGGTCGCTTCAGGATCGCGAAAATAACTGTGCATGATCGATGGACCGCTGGTCCACACCTTGCCGATTTCGCGGTCGGCGAGCACGCGGCCACCCGCATCACGGATTTCAAGGCTCATGCCCCGGCATGCCTTGCCGCAGTTGACGATCGAGCGATAGCGGCGCGGCTTCGACAGATCGACCGGCGCACCCGAGAGGCGCGATTCCTCGACCAGATCGACGACAATGCCTTCGCCTGGCGGCATCAGCGTGACCGCCAGCGTCGCCTCGGCAAGCCCGTAGCTCGGCATGAAGGCGCTTGCCTTGAAGCCCGCATCGGCAAAGGCGTTGACGAAGCTTTGCATCACATCGGGGCGGATCATGTCCGCGCCGTTGCCGGCCAGCCGCCAGCGCGACAGGTCGAAGCGTTCGGCAACCTTGGACTGGCTGCCGATGCGGCGCGCGCAGATGTCGTAGCCGAAGGTCGGCGAATAGCTGCATGATGTGCCGGGATTTCGGCTGATGATGTCGAGCCAGGCGAGCGGACGCCGGGCAAAATCCTCGGTCTTCAAATAATCGGTGGAGACCTGGTTAGCGACCATCGAGAGCAGGCATCCGACCAGACCCATGTCATGATACCAGGGCAGCCATGATATGCAGCGATCGCTCTGCGCGATGTGCATGCCGTGCGCATGCGCCGCAAGGTTGCTGAGCAGCGCGCCATGGGTGATCGCGACGCCGTGTGGAAAGCGGGTCGATCCGCTGGAATATTGCAGATAGCAGATGTCATCGCTGGTCGCGGGCGGCAATGTCACATCGCCCACCATCAGCGCGCCGAACGCATCCCAGTCGAGCCCCTCGATGCCGCAGCGCTGCGCGGCCTCTCCGCCCATTTCGGCGAGCTCTGAAGGATAGAACAGCAGCGCCGGGTCGCAGCTGCGCAGCTGCACGCTCAACTGTTCGACATAGCTTTCCTTGCCGCCAAAGCTGGTCGGCAGTGGCAGCGGCACCGGCCATGCACCGGCATAGACCGCGCCGAAGAACAATGCGGCAAATTGCGCGCTGGTTTCGGCGACGATGGCGATGCGGTCCTGCGGCTTCACGCCGCGCGCGATCAGGCGGCTGGCGTTCGCCAGCGCATCCTTGCGCAGGTCGCTATAGGGGTAAGCGCGCGCCAGATTTCCGCGCGGATCGTGAAAGTTCAGGCCGCGCACCCCTTGCCCCGCATAGTCCAGCGCCGCGCCCAGCGTCGCAAAATCGGCAAAGCGCCGCGGCAAGGTATCTGCATGTGGTGTCGGCAGCAAAATTGTCATTCCTATCAACCCGTCGCTTATCTTTGTCGCACCGCCGGGTTGACCCGGTCCTGTGCAGTCTGTTGTCCGGGGTTCAGGCACGCATGCGCACCGCTGTCCTCCCCTGATTTAAACCTTTGCACCGTGCCAATAGCCGATGACAAGCGTTCTAATTTCGACCCGACTGTGGCACAAAAAAGGCGCATGACCCGCGCCCGACCCCAGAAGAAGCCGCCGAAGCCGCTCGATGAGCCATCAATGCGCGATCTGGCGCTGCATTATCTGGGGCGGTTTGCGACGACACGGGCGCGGCTGGTGCAATATCTTGAACGCAAGATCAGGGAGCGCGGTTGGGCAGGCGATATCCCGCCCGATTGTGCCGCGCTGGCGGATCGCTGTGCTGAGCTTGGCTATGTTGATGACGCAGCTTATGCCGCGATGAAAGGCGGGTCGCTGCTGCGGCGCGGCTATGGCGCGCGGCGGGTGGAGCAGGCGCTC
>NZ_JBGTFM010000276.1:0-6921 GCF_041747255.1 Blastomonas sp.
GACCCGGTTGAATTACTGGCCGCCTGGCGCGCCGCGCTGATCGAAGCGGCCACCACGAATTCGGCACTCCCCGCGCAGGATCGCCACAGCGACTACCTGGCCGACCAGATCCGCACCTGTTCCGAGGCATGGACCGCCGAGCTCGTGGAATTGGCCGTGCCGGCGCCGGGTGTGTTGCCCGCTTAGCCCAGCACTATCCTCGTCACCGCCTCCGCCACCCCGCTGCGCACCAGCCACGCAACGCCCGCAAGGTTGCCCAGCACGGCGAACCAGAACACCGCCTGGAACGACGCCTTGATCGTCTTGTGGCGCGACTGCTGCTGCGCGATCAGCGCACCGGGCCAGCCGCCCAGCAAATCCAGCATGTGCAAGGTGGCCTCGGGCGTGCGCTGCCGCCGTGGCTTGCCAGCGGCATCCTTGTCCAGCACGTAGGCGATGTAGGACACCGTGCTCATCAGTAGATACGCCAGAGACACGAGCGCCGGGACCATGCCCATCACCATCAGGACCAAGGCCAGCAGCAGAAAGCCGATGCCGATGGCAATTCGTGGAATGCGCATGGGCGGCTTGCGGCCCCTGGCAACGCGTAGTCTTGGCGGTGGCGGGATGCGTTGTCCGGCAAAGCGCACCTCCGACGCATTGACGCGGCCTTTGGCATCCACCGACGCGGCGTAGGACATCAGGTCTCCTTCCACGGGCCTGCGCGTGGCCGCCTGGAACGCCTTGATGTGGACGAACACCCGGCTGCCGCCATCGACTGGCGTGAGAAAGCCGAAGCCCTTGTCGTCGTTCCAGGTGGTGATGCGGCCGGCTTGTCTCATGTGCACTCGCAGTCCTGTAGGAGCGGCGTAAGCCGCGATTGCCGACTCGGCTTGCCCCAAATCATGCGCAACCTACAGCCCCTTGCACGCCTCATTCACCACAGTATCAAGCCGCTGCAGCAGGTCGTAGGTACGTCTCAGGCCAATGCGCCGCAGAGTCTCCTCGCGATCCTGGCGGGCATTGGCGCATTGCGCCCTGCGTCTCGCGCGCTCGTCATTTCCCGGGGCCCAGGAGGAACTGTAGCTTTCCGGGGCGGAGACATTCGCCCGGCTTGGCTGCCTTGGCCGCACGGGTTCTGGCTCTGGTGGCGCGGGAATTGCGCGCGTTGTGCGCTGGCCCGGGCCGCAAGGCTGGGACTGGAATGAAACGCCGTTCGCGCGGTCCACGCAGCGGTACACCATCGGCACCGGGAGCGGCTCCATGTAGTGATCGTCAGAGCTTCCCTGCGCTGGCGGGTATGGGTCCGCGGGCTGCGTAACGTGTTGCGATGAGGGGCCCGCTGTCCCGGCTGTTCGGTCCAGCAGCGCACGTATTGTCAGGACGAACAGGAGTGCGGCAACGGCGGCGACTGCGAGCCAAGGCCACCTAGAGGACCGCGTGGCCATCCGGCGGCTGTGAGATGGCGGCCGATCGGAGCTCCTGCTGAAGTCATCCATGACTGTTCCCTTTTAACTTTCCTTGAGGTCTGCAGCGGTTCCCGCAGACCACGCTACACACCGGGTCAAATCGGCTGCGCTCTCTTCCGACATGCAGCCCTTATTCGATGGATTCCGGATAACACTTCTGCAAAGCGTGCAGGATCCGGTTGCGCTGCGCTTCCGAAAGCCTGGGCTGGCTACCAGAGTCAATGAACAGGCTGCTCATCTTGGGGTTGATGACGCGAACATCGCTTCTATGCACGTCCTTGCCCAAGGTGACGAACCAACCTGGCAGGCACACCACCGGCTTCACTGGCACGCCTTCGCCGGTTTCACCGCGCAGGTACTTTGCAAGCCAGTCCGCCTGCGCCCGAGCCTGTTCCAACGGCCGCGTCTCCTGCCAGCCCGGGAACTGCAAAGCCTTACCGTCGTAGCCAACCTTTGCCGAGTCCTTGCCCTGCCCCGGCTTGCGGCGGGATTTTGTCTCCACCGCAAACACCGCATGTGCTGCCACGACCACGTGGTCGATATTGAAAGCACCTGCCGGAATATCGTGCACGACAAAGCAATCCAGCGCTTGCAGCCGATCAAGCTGCTGGGCGACAGCGATCTCCGCACGCATGCCTTCCTGCCACTTGCGGCGTTCACTGCGAATTCGGAGGATGCCGCGCACCAACCATGCGACCCACCCTGCGGAGCCGACGAGCACCAGCCAACTCACCCATCCAAACTGCAACCGGCTCCAATTGACGCGAGGAAGCAGGATGACAAGCATCGCCATGGGGCCAATCAGCATGAGTTGCATCATGCGTTCCATGAGGTCATCGCCGAGATCGTCGGCCCGCTTCCGTGCTTGCGCTCCGGCCTGATGCAACAACTTATCGCTCAGTGGTGACCGCCGCGAATCACGCCGTTCCTTCCGTTTGGCGAGCAGCACCACGACGAGAACCACAACCACGGGAACAAATACCAACGTCAGCAGGATGATCGATGGCAGGAGAGTTTTTAGCAGGGCTTCCATGTCGTTCGCCTATCTTTTCTTGTTTGTCGCTCGGTATACGAACCTGACTCCAGCGCTTCTCCGAAAGTCCACTCTGACCCCCGGTTCCTCGGCTGCACGAGTCGACTTCGGCCGCGAACTAGCACTCAAACGGAAGCGATACGCCGCTGTGGCAGTTCGACCTAGATAGCCGGGTCTCCACGCTATCGGTGGTCAGCCCGATCGTAACGATGCCGGGCATTGCTTCATTGGTCAGGATGTAGTCCATTTGGGGCACGAATTCGGATCGCCTGAGGTAAGTAGATCTTTTGGTCTTATCTCTTTTCGATCAGCTAGGTGGACTCTGACCCGGGATTTCGTTGAAGTTAGGTGAGCAGGGGCGGTGGCGTCACGTTCGGATCACCCACTCGCCCCGGCCCTAGCCCTTACTGCACGTTCTTCCTGTTGTACGGGAACTTCTTGGAAATACTCGACATCAGCGACTTCGCCAAACCTTCTGCCGAACTGCCAAGACCGCCGGCGACTTCGTGGTCATAGCTCCAGATCAATTGTGCGGTTGCGCCGTCGTGGATGGCCATATTCACGTTGACCTTGTTGGTGGAGGAAAAGCCGAGGAACACGGTTGAGAAGATAGCGGCACCGGTACTCATCGGCTTCTCGCGCCTGATCTGTCCGGAGATGACCGAATCAACACCCAGGATTTTCGCAAGTTCGTCCTTGGTCGAGCTGGACAGGTTCTCGTACTTGATGCCAGCACGCTCAAGCAGGACATTGGTTTTGTCGATGTCCTGGAACGAGACCGTGTAGCGCTGCTTCGCGTATTGAACCAGCAACTGGTTGTAGAGCTGCTTCTGGAACAGATAGGCCTCGTCAACCTCCGCGCGGCGCATCTGCTCCGAAGTCACGCCCTCCGGCAGTTTCTTGAGATCGATGGAGACGCGGAACGGCATGATTGCCACCGTCTTGTGTCGCGTCTGGTGCTGCGCGAAGTCCTGTGCGGTGTAAACGGTTGCGCACGCAGCGAGAAAAAGCACGAGCGTTGCGATAAATAGAGACTTCAGTTTCATTATGTGCGCCTTTTGATATTGCAAAATCACGTTTAGATAAGACTCACTGGCGGAGACAACCATTTGTCCGCGGGCCGTCATTTGTCTTTCCTGATTCGATTTCCTAATTACCGCCCAACCGCACCCCGCCCTCCCGCCTCTCCGCCCTGTCGAGGCAGCGACGAGCACTCCACCAACTAAGCCAGACGCTTCTCCATTAGGAAGCCTTAGATTTCTTGGCTGCTTTCTTGACGGCCTTCTTCGCGGGCTTCTTGACAGCCTTCTTAGCCGTCTCACTTGATAGAGCTGGCACTTTTCGGGCCGCACCGTTTCTGGCTACCGCCTTCTTCGCTGACACTCGCTTTGCCGCGGCAGTTGGTGTGATCTTCCTGCTACTGCTGGCCGACTCATCCGACGTCCGTCGCTTGGCCTTTCTTTCGCTGTGGGTCTGCTCGAGTTCTTCTGCGAGTACCCAGCCAGCGGCTTCCAACATGACGACGGTAATGCTCGGCGCAACGATTTGACCCAAGCCGGGCACAAGCTTTGATAACTCCTTCGCCAACGTGCGAATCGGCTGCTTCAGCATGGTGTTCTTAATCGCTGCAATGGCCAACGTCTTGGCTGCCTCCTCTTTGATATTGCCGCCAAATACGGCGCACAAACTCATCGCCATGCTGGTCATCGCTACCAGGTCGGCCGCAATTCCCAGGCCCGGTACGGGCACGGCGTTTCCCGCGGCCGCCGCAACGGCGTGGGAATGGATGATGACGTGACACTGCTTCTTCTGGCTAGGATTCATTACGGCCCCTGTTTGAGTTAATAAGGTGGATCAGTACACGGACATCGGCCTAATTTCTGGTGCTAACTACTGGGTGCTTCTTCGTGAACCATACGTATAGGGCAACGATGCTTGCAACCGCAAAACTCATCGCGAGCGGAGGTGATTGCAGGGCTTCATTTACCCATGCGAACACAAGGCATCCAAGTGCAGTTTCGACTATTGGCAAGCCTTTCCTCTTCATTGTCTGGAACAAAAACACGTAAGAATATGCAACTGCGAAAAACGCCATGAACGCCCCCGCCTTGCCGCCGGGTTCATTGAATTGGGAGCCGAATTTGCTGAGTGCCCACAGGCAGATCAATCCCGAATTGAGGCGAAGCCCGATTCCAAGTTTGCTTGCATGGCCGAATATCACTAGCGGCAAAGTGGCGATCAGCATCATGACTAGAGCAATCATCGGAATAACAAGTGCTTTCAAACCTCCTCCCATTCTTTGAAAAATCAGGACCGACACCCCCTCGGGATGCTTCATCGCGCCTCACATTTGGGCTCACCGCCCCATCCCCACAACCCCACCCTCCCGCATTTCCGCTCGCCCCAGCGCCACCAACATCTCCACCAACTGTGGCAGCCGCTTCCTCCACGGTCCGCGTGCAGTAAAACTGTTGCCAATTTCGTTAAGTGAGAGCGGGACGGGACTTGCAGACAGTAGATCGGCGACGGCGCGGACTTGCTCCACGGTGTTCTTCGGCCAGGGGATCGGCTGGGCTATTGTGGGCGCGGGTGTGGCGGGAGTGTCGTCTTCGGTACTTCCGGTGTGCAGTTCCGCTTGCTGCGGTGCGACCCCGGATTGCGGGTTCTGGAACTCGGGGCGCAGCCAGCGGATGTGGCCGCGGGCTTCTTCGGCGGCGCGTTCTGCGTTGAGGGCGACCAGGCGTTCGAGGATGGCTTCGTCGAAGGCGCGCTTGGCGTCGTCGCGGGTCTGGCCTTCGGCGGACGCATCGTTGCCATGGGCCACGCGGAGCAGCGGCAGCAGGTCGGACCAGCCGTAGGCGTCGAGGACGGCGACGTCCAGGTCGTCGTGGAGCTGGCGCATGACGGAAACCAAGCCCTGCTCGTGGATCACGCGTTCCTTGGCGGTGAGGGGCTCGCCGCTGCGGAGTTTGTCGAGCGCGTTGTACATGCCGGTCAGGGTGAGACCGGGGTGGCCGGCTTGTTGGCGTTTGCGATGAGTGTCTAGGTGTTCGGCTAGGTTACCGATCTGTTCCTCTTGGTTGCGGCTCGGGACGGGGAAAGGAAATGGCTCGAAACAGGATGTATTGTTGTAAACGAGATCGTTTCCAACTCCCATCCGCGCACCCGTCGCCGAAGCCCATCGCTCATGCGCGGCGGAAGATAGAACGCCAAGCGTCTCCCCGCGGTCGTCGGCAATAACTCGCACCTTCTGATCAGGGAGGAATTGAGCTTCGATGAAAACGAACGTTCGAAATTTGGCGGTTTCGGTTGTTCCGATAAACCGCTGCAATCCAGCCAAGGCCTCCCGCATAGCAGGGCGCTTCTCGCCAAAAAGCCACCAGTCGCGACGGTGCGATTCCCGCTTCACTTGAAGACGTTCGGGCAGCACTCTGTCGTGCACACGTTGATAGGCGCCCGGGAATCGACTCCGAGCCTCGGCTTCCTCAAGCCCGTAAAAGTCGATAACCCAGACATTTCGCGTTGTCTGGACTAAGTCCCGCCCATTGATGTATCGCCGTAGAGCGCCAGACTCATCCGTCACTAGTGAATCACCAGCTTCGACGATGAATCCGCCTCCCACCAGAATCACGCCCATGAAGGACACCCCTTGGTTTGCCTTCAGTCGTGGTGCTGCTGCGACATTTGCGCCTACAGATAGGTCGGCATGAATGAGGCCCTTGTTCTCAGCCATATCCACCGACATCTCAAGTTCCTCGCCCGGGCGTTCGTCTAATACGTGCGCGAGTCGACCTGTCGAACCCTGTGCACGAAGCTTTTTTTCACCCACCGTCATGCTGATACGGACTGCTGCCCCGTCTGTTGAATCGACCCACGGGTGATCCGGCACGGCAAAAGCGAGATTGATTGGACTCTTCCTGTCAGAGAGATGCGCTCCAACGACGCGACGATTGAAGGTCATGCCGATAGAGTTTGTGGTGATGAAACCGAAGCGCAGCAATGCGCCATGGCCAGTCAGTTGTGCTGCGTGATGCCACCAGTACATGACGAAATCTGATGTTTCCGGCACATCTAGCCAAGCACCACGCAACGCCTCAACGTAGCCATCCCCCAACGCAGTGCGCATCCGCTTGTTGCCAATAAACGGTGGATTCCCCACCACAAAATCCGCCTGCGGCCACGCCGCCTTGCGCGGATTCAGATACCGCTCCACCGGCTTGCGCGCGGTCTCGTCCGGAATCTTCTCGCCTGTCACCGGCGAGAGCTTCATCGTTTCGCCATCCCAGCGCGTAATCGGCACGCCGGCTTCGTCCAGCACGTACTCCATGCCGTCGTGCGCCAGCACCGCGTCGCGGTTCTCGATGTTGCGGAAATCGCGGATCACCGGGATCGGCGGCTTGACGTTGCCGCGGGTGCGGAAGTGCCATTGCAGGTAGCCGA
>NZ_JBGTFM010000277.1:0-10173 GCF_041747255.1 Blastomonas sp.
AACCGCCGCCGAGCTGCCGCCAGATGAGCCACCGGGCGCGAGCGGCGCATTGCCGCCGTCGCTCCGCCGCCACGGCGAGATGACGTTGCCAAACGCGCTGGTCTCGTTCGATGAACCCATCGCGAACTGGTCCATATTGAGCTTGCCGAGCATGCCCGCGCCTGCATCCCAAAGCTTTTGGCTGACGGTCGATTCATAGGTCGGCTTGAACCCGTTCAGGATTTCGCTCGCCGCGCGCGCCTCGACGCCGACCGTGCAAAACAGGTCCTTCATGCCGATGGGCACGCCCGCCATGATCGGCAATTCGTCGCCCTTGGCGCGCCTTGCATCAATGGCATCGGCGGCGGCCAGGGCGTGGTCTGGCGTTTCGATGAGGAAGGCGTTGAGCGCCTTGGCCTCAGCGACGCGTGCGCTGAAGGCTTCGGCGATTTCGCGGGCCTTGAAGGCACCGCTGCGCACCCCGTTGCGGATGGCTGCGATACCAAGTTCTGTAATGCCGGTCATTAATGTACTCCGACAGGCGCCGCAGTCCAGCGCGCCCGGTTGCTGCCTTTGTTTGTGGAGCCCGGATGGCAAGCGGCTGCGCCGCTGTCCGGGATGATCGAATGCTGTCCGCAGGACATCATTCGATCACCTTTGGCACGCCGAAAAAGCCGTGCTCGGCGGCAGGTGCGTTGGCCAGCACCTTGTCGCGCACATTGCCGTCGGTCACGACATCATCGCGCAGTCGCAGCGTGTTGGGGATGACCGCCGTCATCGGCTCAATGCCGCTGACATCGACCTCGCTCAACTGTTCGATCCAGCCCAATATGCCGTTGAACTCGGGCACCATGGCCTCGACCTCGGCATCGCTCATCGCAATGCGGGCCAGCTTTGCGATTTTCTTGACGGTTTGGCTATCTACAGACATGCCCAAAGCGGCTAGCACCGGCTCGCCCGGCCATCAAGCAGGCAAATGCTGCAACGCAAAGCAAACACCGCTGGCGACAAAGCAACGCCCCGCCTATATGCGCGTTCAGTTCGCGGGCGACTGGCCCGCCTGCTTTCACACTCCGGAGTTGGTTTTGGCCCGCAAGTTTTTGTATCTTATCGCGGCGATCATTGTGCTGATCATTGCAGCATTCACAGCCTATCAGCTGTTTTCAAAGCAGATTTTTGCAGCGGCCTTTGTGCCAACCACCGAGTTTGTTCAGCCTGAAGCGGTCGAGACCAGCGCTTACACCGATGTCGCAATGTGGTTCTCCCGGCCCGAGATTCCTCGCGCCAGCAACCCCGCGCTGTGGACGCCCGAAGGGTTTGAAGCTACCGATGCTCCAAAGGTGGCGGTGTTCTACATCCACCCGACGTCCTATCTCAAGCGCGCGCTGTGGAATGCGCCGATCAGCGACACGGAATCGCAGGACCGCGCGCGCATCTTCCTGCGCAGCCAGGCGAGTGTGTTCAACGGCATCGGCCAGATTTGGGCACCGCGCTATCGTCAGGCGGCCATCGGCGCGTTCCTGACCGACAAGCCCGAGGCGCAGCGCGCGTTCGATGCGGCCTATGCCGACATCATCACCGCCTTTGACGAATTTCTGGCGCAGGTCCCCGAAGACATGCCGATCATCATCGCCGGGCACAGCCAGGGCGGGCTGCATCTGACCACCTTGATGCGTCAGCGCGTCGTCACCAAGCCGCTGGCCGATCGCATTGTTGCAGCCTATGTCATTGGCTGGCCGGTCTCGATGCAGACCGATTTGCTGGCGCTCGGCCTGCCGCCATGCAGCGACCCCGAACAGACCGGTTGTATGCTGAGCTGGCAGAGCTTTGGCGAGCCCGCCGACCCCGGCCTGCTCACCATCGCTTATGACGGCAGCGTCGGTTTTGACGGCAATCTGCGCGGCGACAGCCCGATGTTGTGCACCAACCCGCTGACCGGGGTAAGCGGCGATGAGGCCCCCGCCGAGGCCAACATCGGCACTTTGGTGCCCAACGAGGACTTGACCGACGGGGTCATCACCCCCGCGCTGGTGGCGGCACGCTGCGATGATCGCGGGCTGTTGCTGCTCGGCGGAGAGCCGAACATGGGCAATTATGTGCTGCCCGGCAACAACTACCATGTCTATGATTACCCGCTGTTCTGGGCGAACATCCGCGCCGATGTCGAACGGAGGGCGGCAGCATTTCTGGCGCGCTGATCACCACCAGCGCGACAGAATTTCGCGCCGCGCTGCCCGATGGCGGGCGTCTGATCGGGCTGGATATGGGCACAAAGACCATCGGCACGGCATTTTGCGATGCCGGGTGGAGCTTTGCCACCGCGTCAAAGACTCTCAAGCGAGGAAAATTCAGCGCCGACAAGGCCGCGCTTGAGGCGTTGATCAAAGAACAGTTCGTGGTCGGGCTGGTCATCGGCCTGCCGCTCAACATGGACAGCACCGACAGCCCGCAAACGCAGAGCGTGCGCGCCTTTGCGCGCAACATCGCGGTGCTGGGCCTGCCGGTTCTGCTGCAGGATGAGCGCTGGTCGACGCAAGCCGTGGAGCGCGCGCTGATCGCCGCCGATGTCAGCCGCGCCAAACGCGCCAAACGCGTCGATTCTGCTGCCGCCGCCTTCATCCTGCAGGGCGCGATCGATGCGATGGTGGGTTGAATAACACACTGTTCTCCGGCGATAGCCGGAATCCATGGGCAAACGCAGCGCAAGCCGATTTCTGAACTCCGGCGTTCGCCGGAGGACGAGACCAAACGACACATTGGAGTTGATAGCATGACCCAACGCACCGGCGGACGCATTCTGGTTGATCAACTGGCGCTTCAGGGGGTGGACCGCATCTTCACCGTGCCGGGCGAGAGCTTTCTCGCGGTGCTCGATGCGCTGCACGATGTGCCCGCGATCCAGACCGTGGTGTGCCGTCAGGAAGGCGGGGTCAGCTTCATGGCCTGCGCGGATGGCGCGATGACCGGGCGGCCCGGAATTGCTCTCGTCACACGCGGCCCCGGCGCCACCAATGCCAGCATCGGCGTGCATGTGGCCATGCAGGACAGCAAACCAATGGTCCTGTTGATCGGCGATGTTGATCGCGCCATGCGCGACCGCGAGGGCTTTCAGGAGGTCGATTTCCAGGCGATGTTTGCGCCGCTGTGCAAATGGGCGGCGCGGATCGACGACGCGGCGCGCATCCCTGAATATGTCGCGCGCGCCTTTTCGGTCGCGATCTCGGGCCGCCCCGGTCCGGTGGTGCTGGCGCTGCCCGAGGACATGCTCAAGGACGTTGTCGAGGCAACCGACCGCCCGCGCGTCACCCGTCCTGTCCAGCCGGTCTGCCCGAACGGCTTTGCCGTGCTGATGGAAATGTTGGGCGAAGCCAAAAACCCGGTCGCCATTGTCGGCGGCGCAGACTGGAGCGCGAACGCGCGTGACAATTTTGCGCTTTTTGCCGAGCGCATCGGCCTGCCGGTCGCCTGCGGCTTTCGCCAGCAGGATGCGTTCCCCAACAGCTCGCCGGTTTGGGCGGGCAACCTTGGCTATGGGCCGAACCCAAAGCTGGTCGCGCGCATCAAGGGTGCGGACCTGATCCTCGCGGTGGGTGCGCGGCTGGGCGAGGCGACCACCGACAGCTACGGCCTGATTACCCCCGATCACCCCGGGCAGTTGCTGGTGCATGTCCACCCCGACCCCAATGAACTGGGCCGCGTTTTCCGCACCGATCTGCCGTTGTGCGCGGACATGGACGAGTTCGCCGAAGCCGCCGCCTTGTGGGACGAGGATGACGATGCGCTGCATTTCGATGGCGGGGCAGAGGCGCACGCCGAATGGCTGGCATGGTCCGATCCGCAGCCCAATGGCGCGCTGCTTGACCTGGGCCAATGCGTCCGCGCGATGCGCAATGCGCTGCCCGCTGACACGATCATCTGCAACGGCGCGGGCAATTTTGCCGGCTGGTGGCACCGCTACTGGCCTTATGGCGCGCACCCGTCACAGCTCGCGCCAACCGCTGGCGCGATGGGCTATGGCGTGCCCGCCGCGGTCGCAGCAAGCCTGCGCTACCCTGACCGGCAGGTGGTGGCGGTGGCAGGCGACGGTGATTTTCTGATGAATGGGCAGGAACTGGCGACCGCTGTCCAATATGGCGCGAACCTGCTGGTCATCGTTGTAGACAACGGCACCTACGGCACGATCCGCATGCACCAGGAGCGCGAATATCCCGCACGCCCGTCGGGCACGCAACTGCACAACCCGGATTTCACGGCACTCGCCCGCGCGTTCGGCGGGTGGGCTGCGACGGTTGAGCAAACCGCTGATTTCGCGCCGGCACTGGCCGATGCCATCACCCGGCAGGGGCTAAAACTGCTGCACCTCAAGACCGACATTGAGCAGATCGCTGCCAGCGGCGCGACGGTGAGCGGACTGCGGGCGAAGGCATAAAAAAACCTTCTACACTTGAAGGAGAAGGATATGAAGCCTTAATGGCACAGCCGTTCAGGCAGAGTTGGATGAGGGGTATGCGCCCATGTTGGCCGCAAGATCGCACTTGCGATCCCTGCCCCTCACCCAGCTATGTCTAGACAGCAGGCTGTCAAGTCTGCGCAACCCTTTCCCTCGGTGGGGAGAGGGTAGGTAGGATCAAATCTTGTCGCCGAACGCGCCCTTGACGTCGCCCTTCAGCTTCTGGCCCTTGCCTTTCAGCTGCTGAACATCGCCTTCAGCTTCAAGCTCATGATTGTCAGTGGCCTTGCCGATGCCTTCCTTGGCCTTGCCGGCGAGATCGTTGGCGGTGCCTGCGACTTTGTCTTTAAATTCACCCATATCGATGCTCCTTCGTAAATGCCGGGGAAACAGACCCGGCTTCACCACATGTTACGCTCCGCCCCGCTTAACCGTTCCCGCCCATCCTCATGATTTCGTGCCATTCATCGTTTTCGATTGCAGCGACCGAAAGCCGCGATTGGCGCAGCATCGCCATGTCGGCGAGCGCAGGATTGGCCTTCATCGCCTTTAATGAGACCGGCTTGGGCAGCGGCTTAATTGGCGTGACCTTCACCGCCACCCAGCGACCGGTTTCATCCTTGGGATCGGGGAAAGCCGCTGCGCTGATCTGCATCACCCCCACGGCCTCAAGCCCGCTGCGCGAATGATAGAACAGCGCCTTGTCGCCCACCTGCATCGCTTTCAGGTTGTTCGAAGCCTGCGCGTTGCGCACCCCATCCCATACGCCCTCGCCGCCACGCACCACATCATCCCAGCTGTATTCATCGGGCTCTGATTTCATCAACCAATATTGGGTCATGATTTTTCCTGTCCGAGCGCCTACATGCGTGTTCGTAACACCTCAGCTATTGCGGACCCCAGCATGATTCAACTGCCTATCCTCTCGCTCGCCGATGAACCCGCTGCGCTCGCGCATAAGCTGGGAGACAGTTTTTCAACCTATGGCTTTGCGATGATCAAGGACCATGGCCTTAATCCGGCGCTGGTCCGCCAAGGCTGGGATCAGACCGCCGCGTTCTTCGCGCTGCCGCCCGAGGAAAAGCGTCGCTATTATGACGCCAGCGCAGGCGGCCAGCGCGGTTACACGCCGTTCGGCACCGAGATCGCCAAGGACGCCAAGGCGCATGATCTGAAAGAATTCTGGCATGTCGGGCGCGAGATCGACCCGGCCAGCTCGATCGCCCACACCATGCCTCAGAACGTCTGGCCCGATCGGCCGGAGGGCTTTCGCGCGACCTTCGAGCCGCTGTTTGCCGAGTTCGACCGGGTGGGCAATATCATCCTGTCGCGGATCGCGGTTTATCTGGGGCTGGATGCAGACTGGTTTGCGCCCGCCGTGCATGAAGGCAATTCGATCCTGCGGCTGCTGCATTATCCGCCGATTGACGCCTCACAGGGCGCAGAAGGTGCGATTCGCGCGGGTGCGCACGAAGACATCAACCTCATCACACTGCTGCTGGGTGCAGAAGAAGGCGGGCTTGAGGTGCTGGCGCGCGATGGATCGTGGATCGACATGCGTCCGCCTGAAGGGGCGCTGGTGGTCAACGTTGGCGATATGCTGCAGCGGCTGACCAACCACGTGCTGCCATCGACCACGCACCGGGTGCGCAATCCGGCGGGTGACCGGGCGAAATTCAGCCGCTATTCGATGCCGTTCTTCCTGCACCTGCGTTCGGATTTCCCGATCAGCACGCTCGAAGGCTGCATTGGCGAGGAACGCCCCAACCGTTATCCCGAACCGATTTTGGCCGACGATTATCTGCACGAACGGCTGGTCGAAATCGGTCTGGTCAAGGCCTGACGGCCAGGCGATGCCGTCAGCGGCGCGCGGCGATCTGCGTGGCTGCCCCGCGCGGTGCCGACGTGGCAGGCGCAATGATGCATTCGCCGCCCGATGCGCGCACTTTGGCACACATTGCCCGCGCCGATCTTTCATCGGCAAAGCCATTGGCGGTCAGGCGGTGCAACGTGCGTGCGCCAACCTTGGCAGGAACCGTCACGCGCGAAAACGCAGCGAGATCCTGGTGCTTGCCTGAATAGGCGGCCCATGCGCGATCCGCATTGCCGGTATTTGAAAACACGCCAAGTTGCACGGCAAAGGCACCGCCGCTCACCGGCTTGAACGCAGCCTTGGTGACGACGGGCGCGGCAGCCGTGCGAGAAGCAGGGACAACCGCCTTCTCAAACGACACGTGCTCCACGATGGGTGTGCGCGAGGCGGCGACCGGTGCGCGCGAGGCGACGACTGGTGCGCGCGAGGCGAGCTGCACTGGAGCGGTGCGGCTGGCCCTGCGTACCGGCGCGGTGCGATAATTGCCGGGCAGTGCCTGCACCATCTCGCGGCTCACGAACTTGGTTTGCTGTGGCGCGACGGGTTCAGCTACGGGAGCAACCGTTGCCGATGCGGCATATTCAACCGGCGGCAATTCTGCGGTCGCGACCGGAGTCACCTGCGCAAGTGCTTGCGCGTCGCGGCCAATGTCGTCGACCAGCTCAGCCATTGAGGGATTGTTGGCCAGCGCCAGCCGCACCGGCTGACCGGCATCAAATTCCGCCGGGGTCACGCCCAGCACCGAGGCAACGCGTTGCACATGCGCCTGCGGATGCGCGATGCGCGCCCATACGGCGATACGATCCTGCGCGACCTTGGGGTCAAGATCCTGCCCGGCCATCACCTGCGCCTCGCGCCAGCGGCCATCGAGCGCATAAGCAAAGGCAAGGTTTTGGCGCACTTTGGCCGAATCACCACCACGCCGCACCTCGTCGGTCAGCACCTGGACGCCGGTTCCGGTGTCACCAGCCAGCGACATCGCGAGGCCGAAATCGCCTGCGGGGATAATCCCGCGATGCTGCTCAAGCAGCGACTGCGCAGCGGAGCCGCGTCCATCGGCGACGTGCATCAGCGCCAGGCTGATCACCGTCTGCGCGGTAGTATCACCAAGGGCGAGCGCATCATCAAAGCTTTGCCTGGCAGAGGCAAAGCGCCCCTCGGCAAGATAAGTGTTGGCGAGCAGACGGCGCAGCGTGGCATTGCGCGGATCGGCAGCAACTGCGGCTTCTGCGCTGACCAGCGCCTTGCCGGTCTTGCCGACCTGCAGCGCCTTTTGCGCCTGGTTGGCAAGGGTCTGCGGTCGGCCACCGCCTTGCGATGCGGAACAGCTGACCAGCACGCCCCCCAGCAAAATCGTGGAAGCTGCCAGTTTCAAGGCTGTCTTGCTCATCTGCCCACCATTTTTCATTGCGCCATGTCCTCTTTGCCTGCTCAGGCCACCAGAATGCCCCTAACCTTCGGCCCCTAGCCTTCAGATGGCCGCGAAACGCGACCTGCGAGATCTTCAATTTCGGGTATCTTGGTTAACAAATCGTCAAGAGCCGCCGTTAACAGCAGCTGTGCCGACTGCCCCGTCACCGCGCTTGCCAGCCGCAGCTTGAGATGCCGCCCCGCATCGAGCCGCAGCGTGAACGCTGCCCTGCGGACTGAAGGCGCGGATTTTGCTGCCGCAACGACCGCTTCC
The DNA here is from genome assembly GCF_041747255.1 of Blastomonas sp. Classification (GTDB taxonomy): domain Bacteria; phylum Pseudomonadota; class Alphaproteobacteria; order Sphingomonadales; family Sphingomonadaceae; genus Blastomonas. Next base: position 7,987 of record NZ_JBGTFM010000277.1, read on the forward strand.
AGCACGGGCGCTGCAACGACAGGTGCCGCCACTGGCGCAGCGCTTCTGGTCTTGCCGGGCTTGACCGACAATACCGATGGCATTGCAGCCACATCGTCGAAGGACGTGTCCGCCAGCGGTTGTTCGTCGGTAACGGCTGTCGCGACCGGCGCTTCGACCGCGACCGGCGGCGCTTCGGGTTCGGGCGTCAGCATCCGTGCCGCGATGTCGGCCTGCTGGCGCGCGACTTCGGGCTCTGGCGCGGCTGTAACTTCGTCGGGCACGACGGTATCCGGGATCGCGCCGGCCAGCAGCGTGCTGTGCTTCGGACCGTACGGCCCGTCGGGCAGCGCATCCTGCGGCGGATCGACATCGAAGCTTGCCTCATAGCTGCCGTCCTGCCCCGCGCCATAGCCCATGTCGTTCCAGCCAAGATCATCCTGCGGCATGGCATTGTGGCCGGGACCGTTCAGCCCCTGGCGGCGCATCGCCGGACGCGCCGCGCCCTTGCGCGCGAGCAGCCCCGATGAGAGCGATGCGATTGGTTTGGGTTCACCCATTAAGCTCATCCTTGCCCGCGCGCCGCTTACGATCCGGCAACGCGGCGGCCAAAGCCACCCATCGGCCGGATCGCGCCAGGACTGACAGGCGCATTGGGCACGGCAAACACCGTGCGTCGGAAGTTCTTTTCAAGCCGGTCAGAAATATAGCTCCACAGCTCGCGCACCTCGTTGGCGGATTTGCTATTGGGATCGACCTCCATCACGGTGCGCCCATCGATCATCGAAGCGGCAAAATCGGTCCGATGGTGCAGCGTCGTGGGCGCGACCGTGCCATGCTGCGACAGCGCGACGGCCGCCTCTGACGTAATCCGCGCCTTGGGTGTTGCGGCGTTGACGACGAAGATCAGCGGCTTGCCCGCGCGCTCGCACAGATCGACGGTCGCGCCGACCGCGCGCAAATCATGCGGGCTGGGCCGGGTGGGCACCACAATCAGTTCGGCGACCGAAATCACCGACTGGATCGCCATGGTGATCGCAGGAGGGGTATCGATGACCGCGAGCTTGAACCCCTGCTGGCGCAGGATCGACAGATCAGCGGGCAACCGCGCGACGGTGGTCTGTGCAAAGGCGGGATAATCCGGCTCGCGCTCGTTCCACCAGTCTGCCAGCGAGCCTTGCGGATCGATGTCGATCAGCACAACCGGACCGTCACCGGCAAGTTGCGCCTGCACAGCAAGGTGGCCCGACAACGTGGTCTTGCCTGATCCGCCTTTTTGAGATGCCAATGCGAGTACGCGCACTCAAAACCCCCTGTTGAAACTCATTACACTCAACGAAAATGCACCCGGGTCGGCTAAGATTGGGTTAACGCCGCATTGGGTGCGCCATGCCAAACCGGTTAAAACCGGGACATTCGTGCCTTGGTCATGGCCTTTTTGGGCGCTGGCAACACTTTGCTAACCCATGATTAGCTATACCGGTTCACGATCTTGCGTTCAGCCGCCGCGCACTTTGCAGCGCCAGCGCGTGCTGATATGCTTGCAATGACTTTACCATTTGCGATGGAGCAATCGCGCGATGCTGAACCTGAGAAATTTTTCGCACAAAACGCTGCTGGCCGGCGTCGCGGTGCTTGGCTTTGGCTTTGCGCAACCTGCGCTGGCTGATGTCAAGGCCGGGGTGGACGCCTGGGAACGCGGTGAATTTGAACGCGCCATTGCCGAATGGCGCGGACCCGCCGCGCAGGGCGATGCCGATGCGGCGTTCAACCTTGGCCAGGCCTACAAGCTGGGCCGGGGGGTGCCGATGGACCTGAAAATCGCCGAAAGCTGGTACAAAAAGGCCGCCGACAAGGGCCATGTCCAGGCGGCGGACAATTACGGGCTGGTGCTGTTTCAGGACAACCGGCGCGATGCGGCGATGCCTTATATCCGCGCATCATCTGCGCGCGGCGAGCCGCGTGCGCAATACGTGCTGGCCACCGCCATGTTCAACGGCGATATCGCTGAAAAGGATTGGGTGCGCGCCTATGCGTTGATGACACGCGCATCGGCGCAGGGCCTGCCGCAGGCATCGCGCAGCCTTGCGACAATGGACAAATATGTGCCGATGACCGACCGGACCAAGGGCACGCAGCTTGCCGCGCAGCTGGAACGCGATGCCATTGCCGAACGCCAGCGGCTGGCGGGTGCATCGGCCGGGCTGG
>NZ_JBGTFM010000278.1:0-4350 GCF_041747255.1 Blastomonas sp.
CATAGAAGATGTAACGCAGGCTCTTCGCCGCAGCGAAGGAGTTGAGGAGAAAGCCGGTGACGAAGATGGTGAGCGCGAAGCCGGCAAGCCGCGGCCGGTCGATCAGCGCCAAGACCGCGAGGATCCCGGAGAGGGTCCAAAGCGTAGGATAGTACAGCATATACCAGAGGTGATAGAACAGGAAATTCTCACCCTGGAGCTCATTGAAGAGCATCGTTGACCGGTACCGCATCCATAAGGCATCGACGAGACCGAGAGCCCAGGCGGCCATGGCGGCAACGAGCCCGGTGACCAAGAGACCTGCCACGACATACAGCTTCACCCTGGCCGGCACGGTGGAATCGACCAACCATGGCAGCAGCAGCGCACCGATCGCCCAGAGTCCAAGCCCGGCAATGCCGAGCAGTGTCGTTGGCTGGAGGTAGACAGCGAAGGCCAAAAGCAGCGCTGCGGGGACGGCAGCGGCGACGTGCCGCCAGAGCGGCCAGGGTTGGCCGATCTGGCGGTAGACGAGCCAGGCGGCAATGAAAAAAGCGAGGCCTTGCAAGCTATAGAAGCGAGCGAACTGGGCGACGGCCAGGGCGAACGGCGAAACTGCGAAGAGTCCGGCCCCGATCCAGGCCGCGGTGGCGCTGGTCTCGCGTCGCATAAAGACGAAGAGACCGACGACCAGCGCCGTCATGAGGAGAACCGAGGGTAGCCGCGCCGCGGTTAGACTTGGACCGAACAGCGCATAGCTATGCGCCACCAGCCACGTCGTCGGATAGCCGCGCCAGTAACGACCATGCTCACCGATCGACGGCTCGCCGGTTTCGAGCAGGCCCTGAGCTGCCAGGGCATGATAAAGCTCATCGCCGTCCGGCAACCGCTCGAGATTGATGCTATAAAGAAGGAAGGTGGCAGCGCCGATGACGAGAGCCGCCAACCACCCTTGCGCGAAATTCTTAACCATGGATTAAGCAGGCAGGCTCGGGGCGTGAGGCAGGAGTGCTCTTGTCGTCGGGCAGTTTTGTGGCATGTCACGCGGTCCCCGAATCAGAAATTCGATACTCCCAGTAGAGCTCATGAACCGCATTTCGCTGTTGAGACATCGCGTCCGCCGCTTGCTGCCCGAAACCTCGTTCCTGCGCAAGCTCCTAATGCTGGCCGGTGGCACCGTGGCGGGGCAGGCGATTCTGGTCCTGAGCTCCCCGCTGCTGACACGCTTGTTCACGCCAGCGGAATTCGGTGCTTTCGCGGTTTTCGCCGCGGTCGTGGCGATCGCCGGAATGGGCACAGGCCTGCGCTTCGAGTTGGCTATTCCGATCGTCCGCGATGAAGCCGATGCCGCCGGGCTGGTCGGTATGACGGTCCTATGCACCCTCGTGACAACCGGGTTGGCACTTCTCTTCATGTGGCAGACCGATGTCCGCGCATTGATCAACACGCCGGACGTCGGCCTATGGCTCTGGCTCTGGCTGCTACCGCTGGCGATGCTGCTCTGGGGGCTGGGCTCGGCCTTGAGCTTCTGGTCGGTACGGCGCGGGCGTTTCGCCGTCAGCGGCAAGGCCCTCACCATGCAGTTCGGCAGTCAAGCCGGCAGCCAGTTGGCGTTCGGCTTCGCCGGTGCCGGCACGCCTGGTTTGATCGTCGGCTTTCTCCTCGGCTATGCCGCGCGAAGTGCGTACCATGCCGTGCGGGTGCCGCGCGACGAATGGCAGCTTTTCGCAGCGCAAGGCCCGACCAAGATCTGGCACAGCGCCATCACCAACTGGCGCTATCCCTTGATGGCTTTGCCGTCCCAATTGCTGGAAAGCATTTGCCAAATGGCGCCGGTCATCATTATGGCCTGGCTTTTTGGCCCCGCTACCGCGGGTTGGTATGCGCTCAGTCAGAGAATCATGGGCCTGCCCGTGCGGGTCCTCAGTGAAGCGGCCAGTCAGGTCTTTCTTGGCGAGCTGCGGCATATAGAGAGCCACGATCTGCTTCGGTTTTTCTTGCGAACCTTGCTGTTTTTCACGATCATCGGGTTGTTCGGCCTGATCCCGATCGTCATTCTCGCGCCACCACTCTTTGCACTGGTCTTTGGTGAGACTTGGCGGGCCGCCGGCACCATGGTGCAGTTGCTCGCGCCCCTCTATCTCTTGCGCTTCGTGATGATGCCAATCTCGCAGGTTTTGTATTATCTCAAGCGGCAGGCTTTTGTTTTACTTTCCTCGATACTTACAGCACTGGCGATGATTGGCAGCTTTTCGGTCAGCTATATTTTCGCACTTGAAGCAAATGAGGCCATCCTGCTGTTCAGCCTGACCTCGAGTGTATCGCTGGTCATCTACCTTGGCGTGACGTGGATCGTGGCAAAAAACGGCAGCGGTTGATCTTTTTTCGGAATAAGCCGCGTCGTCGGACGTCATATAGCTGCTTAAGGCTCCAGCTTGCCCACCCCTGCCATACGGCACGCTCATGGGTAATCAATCAGGCACTCTCCGCCCAGGAAGGAATCAAATGAGCCACTCTATTAATCGCCGCAGTTTGGTGCTGGCCTCACTGACGCTGCCACTCGTGACCTTCATTTCGGCGCCCGCCTTGGCGACAACAGTCCGGGTCGGCAGCGCTGCAGAACTTGATCGGGCACTAGTCAACGCGTCAGCCGGGACAACCATCATCTTGCGTAGCGGCGTCACCTTCTCGAAGAGTGGCAGCTTCTCGATCGGTCGAAGTGGCACCAGCAGCGCACCGATCCGGATCGTCGCCGAGCGGAATTTGGCGACCACCATGAGATCAAACCTGACACTCAATGGCGACAATGTTCAAGTCGTCGGCCTGCGTTTCGACAATGCCGGTGTTAATATAAACCGAAATAATTGTCAGGTGAGCACTTGTATTTTCACCGGCACCAATGGCCGAGTCTCTTTGGACGGCGCCGTCAATGCGGTTATCAACAATAATGAATTCAGCGGATGGGGTGAACGTTGTATTTCCTTCGATCCGTTTAACAATGGCCAAGGTCGTAATCCACGAATTTATGGCAATTATTTCCATGATGGCCGCAATGTATGCATAGCGCTCGGTTTTCAGCATCGCCATCAACCGCTGAACATCGGCGCAGTCATAGAATCAAACCTATTTGTCAATTGTACTCATGATCAGGTTATCAACGCCAAATCATCGGGCAATCGGATCCGCGGCAATACGATGATTGGTGGTGGCGCTTTTGTTTGCCGTTTTGGCTTGAACAACACGTTCGAGAATAACTGGATGGAGAATTGCAAAGGCATCTGGTTAAGTGACAAAAACTGTGTGGCCAGCGGCAATCGTTTGAACAATAGTGATCTCCAGGTGCTGGCGGGGGATGTCACCTCGGCGCAGACCGCCAGCAGGGAAGGCTCACATCCGCGGTCCGAATCGGCCCGGCTCACCAATAACGTGGCACGGCGGACAACCATCGGCGCCTGGGGGAGCCTCACTCTGCCGGCAATCAACACGGTTGTGGAAGGTCACAACGGGCGTATCGACCGTGGTCGAGAGCAAGGCACGCAGATCAAGTCGACCGGCAACAGCAGTGCTGGCAGCGCAGCGCGCAAGCTCAGCACGGGTCAAGTGGGCCCCGGTGCCGCTGGTGCCACACCTGCACCGGCAGCAAGCTCCTCGAGCTCATCGTCGTCGGGCCAAACCAACGACCAGCCGAGCAATTCGAGCAATTCCAGTGGAAGTGGCAGTAGCTCGAATACGAGTTCCAGCGGCTTGCCGAGTATTAACGGTCATGAATGTGTGGGTGACCCAGCAACCATTTTGAAAGGCCATAAGGGGCAGAATGCGTGGGTAGTTTCTGAACAGTATCATAAGAAAGCAATCGATTATTTTGAAGAAATGCGCAAATATCCATCTGGTTCGAATGAATACAAGACTTATCGAACACTTTATGCCGCCTGTCGTGACGTAAACCAGTTGGCCGACTCCATGGCGCGGTCGGGCGTACGCACCCTTTAGGGTCGGGACGCTAGCGATCCGGTGCCGAGGGAGAGTATCGGCGGGATGACGCTGCGCCATGCAGGCCTGTCCCGACCCGAGGGTCGGGACAGCCTTGCGGTGTCGGCGGCGATGGGCTCAGCCGATCGCGCCTGTCGTTGCCAGTGGTCCAACATTCGTGGCGGTGAGGATCTGGTAGGGCGGCACCGCTACCGTCAGGGCGCGCGTGGTCGTGCCGGTCACGTTCTGGTTGACGATGCTGCCATTGTGTCCTTCGACGATATTGTTGCGTGTGGGCTGCCAGCTGGCGTCGCCGCCGCCCATGCGGAGGATGCCGATATTGCCGGCCAGGAGGCAATCCTCGGCCCAGGTCTGCTGGCTGGTGGACTGATTGTTGGCGAG
>NZ_JBGTFM010000279.1:0-6974 GCF_041747255.1 Blastomonas sp.
TCCGCGCGGCAGCACCGGCACGCCGACCGCGCTGCGCGCATGCTGACCGGCCGGGCCGAACACCTGCATCATCAAGTCAGACGCGCCATTGGCGATTTCTGGCTGCGCCGTGAAGTCTGGGGTGCTGGCGATGAACGCGCCGAGCTTGACGATCCGTTCCACCCGGTCGAGCGAACCCAGCGCCGCTTTCATCTGCGCAATCAGCATGATCCCGCACGCACGCGCAGCGGCCTGGCCCTGATCGAGCGAGACATTCTCGCCCAGCCGCCCGGTGAACACCTTGCTATCGATGAACGGCAACTGGCCGGAAATGTACAGGAGGCCGCCCACTTCCACGGCGGGCACATAGGATGCCACCGGCGCGGCGGGTTGCGGCAGTTCGAGGCCGATCTCGGCAAGCCGCGCTTCAATCATATCGCTCATCTCGTCATTGTTCCTTTGTGCATGGGCAGCGTCAAGCCGTTGCCATGGAAATGGGGGGTGCAGGCTGGCCGGCGGCCAGTCGTTCGATGATCCACGGAAGCGCCGCATCCCAGCGGTCGATGCGCGCATGGGCCTGGCCAGCCGTGGCGGCGCAGGCGATGTGCGGGGCGAGTGCCGCTTCGCCCACCATATGCAGCCGCCAGACATCGGGCGCATGGGTGGCCGCAGATTCATGGTGCTGCGGCAGATCGTCGATGAAGATCGCAACATCGGCGCCGTGTTCGTCGACGATGCGCTTGAGTGGCTCGCCCTTCGGCCCCTGATTGCACACCACCCGATGATGCACGCCAAACGCAGCCAGTTGCGCACTGCGTGCCGCCTGCCGGTGATCCATGAGATTGGTCAGCACGACGATATCGGCGACCTCGCCGATCGCCGACAGCGCCGCAAGCGCCCCGGCGATGGGCTGCTGACGCGCCATTTCGGTATCGAAAAACGTATTGAGCAGCGGCCAGATGTCTTCAGGCTTTACGGCAGCGCGGGTCTTGCGGTCCACCAGCGCCTTGGCAAAGTCACCGCCCGAAAAGTCGAAATCAATCGCATGCACCTCGTCCAACCACGCACGGAACGGATCAACCATGTGCAGCAGTACTTCATCACAATCGGTCACCAGCAGGGCTTTGGGATTGCGCATTTACATTCGGTCCAGTTCTTTGCGGGCATCGACAAGCTGCGCGGCCGACACATGGGCAGCACCGGCAGCGGCAATCAGGTCGGGTTCGTGACCCTCCAGATAGCGCAGGATCTCAGCAAGAACCGAGGGCTGAAACGCCCCCTCGCGCAATTGATCTGCGGTCATCCCGCTGAGCGACAGCAATCGGTCGGCGCGCTGCGGATCGCCCAGCAGCCACGCCAGCACGACCAGCGCCAGCGTCACCGGATCGCGGTGCTGCGGTTGGTCGCGGCTGATTGTGTCGTTCACAGCTTTCGCCTACATCGGGTGCTTGAGTGATACTTTCCGGCCGACGGGGCCGGAGCAAGCTATGGCGGTTCAGTGGCAAAAAGAGTGCTGGTTGTCGAGGACAACGACCTCAATCGCAAACTTTTCTGCGACCTGCTGAGCGCGCATGGCTTTGCGGTCGAGGGGCTGGCGGATGGCCGCGCGGTGATCGAGCGGGCGCGGTCGTTCGTCCCCGGACTGATCATCATGGACATCCAGCTGCCGCACATCAGCGGGCTTGAGCTGATCGAGGCGCTGAAAGCCGACCGCGACCTGCGCCCGATTCCGATCATGGCAGTGACCGCCTATGCGGGCAAGGGCGACGAAGACCGCATCCGCGCCGCCGGGGCGGAGGGCTATGTGTCCAAGCCGGTGTCGATTGGCCCTTTCATGGCGGCGGTGAACGCGCTGGTTTGAGCGGCTTGCCAGCGCCATCCCAAATGAATTGTGGCCCCGGCCCAAAGGCGGCGGCGCGATCATCGGGGTTGTAGATCGCACAACGCTCAAGCGACAGACATCCGCATCCGATACAGCCGTCAAGCCTGTCACGAATTTGCGCAAGCGCCTCAATCTGGGCGTCGAGCCGGGCACGAAAGCGCAGGCTGATCGCTTCCCAATCGCGCGCATCAGGCACGCGACCTTCAGGCAGGCGGGCGAGTTCTGAGACGATTTCCTCAAGCGTCAGGCCAATTTGTTGTGCGATCAGCACGAATGACAGCCGCCTGATGTCAGAACGAACAAATCGTCGCTGGCCAGCGCTGTTGCGCATCGGCTGAACCAGTCCCCGTGTCTCATAAAAGCGGATAGCAGACACCGACAATCCGGTGCGCCGCGCCAGATCACCGATGGACAACAGTTTTGGCAATGCCATTAATCCCGTCCTTTGCATTGGCAAGAAAGTGCTTGACCTCAAGTTAACTCGAGGTCGTACGAATCGCAACCATGCCCCCCAGCCCGGGTGGCAATGGACAAGGATTTTCCTTATGAAACACGGGACTCTGGAACATGTGAACATCACGGTACGCGATTGTGATGCAACCGCCGCTTTGCTTGCCGACCTGTTTGGCTGGCATATCCGCTGGCAGGGCCCGGCGAGGGACAACGGGCGCACGATACACCTTGGCACCGATGACAGCTATGTCGCGATCTACACACAGCAAACCGGTCAGCTTTTGAGCACCCCCTTTGCCAAAGGCGCCCCATTGAATCATATCGGCGTGTCGGTCGATGATCTGGATGAAGCTGAAGCGAGAGTGATTGCGCGTGGGCTCACGCCATTCAGCCACAGCGATTACGGGGTCGCGCGTAGCTTCTATTTCTTTGACGACAATGGCATCGAGTTTGAGGTGGTCAGCTATCGCTGAACATCCCCGCAAAAAGGGCCAGGTCGACAGGAAGGGTCAGGCGGCCAGTTCCACCCAGGTCGGGGCATGGTCGCTGGCCTTTTCACGACCGCGATGGTCTTTGTCGACGCCGATGGCAGTTAGCCGGTCGGCGGCATGCGGGCTGAGCAGCAGGTGATCGATACGGAAGCCGTGGTCGCGGGGCCAGGCCCCGGCCTGATAATCCCAATAGGTCCACACCCCGCCCGCCGGGCACAGGGTGCCGATGGCGTCGGTCCAGCCATCGGCGATGATTCGACGATAGGCGGCGCGGCTTTCGGGCTGCATCAGCGCGTCCTGCGCCATCGCACGCACCGAATAGGTGTCATTGTCGCGCGGGATGACGTTATAGTCACCCGCCAGCACTGCAGGCACTTCTTCGGCTGCGATCTGCGTGGCGCGATAGCGCAGCCGTTCCATCCAGCGCAGCTTGTAATCGAACTTCGGCCCCGGCTGCGGGTTGCCGTTGGGCAGGTAGATTGATGCGACGCGAACCCCGAGGACATCAGCCTCAAGATAGCGCGCGTGCTCGTCCTCCGGCTCGCCCTCCAGCCCGCGCTGCACCTCAACCGGCTGGGCATCGCGCGCGAGAATGGCGACGCCGTTAAAGCCCTTTTGCCCGTGCCAGATCGCGCCATAGCCCAATCTTTCGAACTCGGAGGCGGGGAAGCCCTCATCCTGTGTCTTGATTTCCTGCAGGCAGGCGATGGCTGGCCGGGTTTCCTCCAGCCATTCGATCAGGCGCGGCAGGCGCGCCCTGATGCCGTTGATGTTGTAGGAGGCGATGCGCAGCATGGTGCCATCCATATCGGGCCAAATCGCGCTTGCCCAGCGATTTAGCCCCTGTTCATTTCAGCGCCGATGGGCCAGATTTCGGGGCGTCAATTGGGGAGTGATAAAGTCATGAGACGCGAGCCTTTTATGCAGACTTTCGCAGCGGCAGGGCTTGCAGCGCTGATCGCTCTTTCACCTGCAATGGCCCAGGATGCCAGCCTGCCTGCCAATGACCTCACCGGCCCCAGCACACAGGGCAATGTCTCGGTCACGGTCTACAATGGCGGCACCAGCCTGGTGCAGGATATCCGCAGGCTCACCATCGCCAACGGCACCAGCCGCATCGAATTTCCCGATGTGTCGGCGCAGATCCGGCCCGAAACCGTCTCGTTCACGGCTGATGCCGCGACCATTGTCGAACAGAATTTCGATTTCGATTTGCTCACCCCGGGCAAGCTGATGGAAAAGGCGGTGGGCGAGACGATCACCCTGGTGCGCACCAACCCGGCGACCGGCGCCGAGACGCGCGAGCGTGCCAAGGTGCTGTCGGTCAACCAAGGCGTGGTCGTGCAGATCGGCAACCGCATCGAGGTCCTGCGCGACGATGGCCTGCCGGTGCGCGCGATCTTTGACAAGGTGCCGGACAATCTGCGCGCCCGGCCGACCCTGTCGATCACCGTGGACAGCCAACGCGGCGGCGCGCGTGATGCCGCGATCCGCTATCTCACCGGCGGGCTCGACTGGTCAGCGGATTATGTCGCACTGTTCGATGAGGCCAGGGGCAGCATCGATGTGCAGGGCTGGGTGACGCTGTCGAATCGCACCGGAACCACCTATCGCAATGCCGATACGCTGCTGGTCGCTGGCGATCCGCAGGGGGCATCGGGTTTCGGCGGTGGCGGGCGCAACATCCGCAGCGCGGGCACCGAAACCGCCGAGCGCGCGCGGCTGGGCGATTTTTATCTCTACCCTGTGGGCCGCACGACGATTGCCGACAAGCAGACCAAGCAGATCAACTTTTTGGATGTGCAAGGCGTGCCCGCATCGCGCGCCTATGAATATCGCGTCGGCTGGCTGGCGAGCATCAATGAACCGCGCAGCGCCGATACCGTGGTCAAGTTCAGCTCAAGCAAGAGCGGCGGGCTGGGCGATGCAATTCCGGCGGGCGCGGTGCGCTTTTACCAGCGCGACCAGCGCGGATCGCCGCAGTTTGTCGGCGAAAACTATATCGATCATACGCCGATGGGCAGCGCGCTGGCGCTCAAGACCGGTGAGGCGTTTGACGTGAAGGTCAAAACTGCGGTGGTCGAACGCAAGCGGCTCTCCAGCAGCAAATGGCAGACCAGCATGCGCTATGAGCTTACCAATGCGCGCGATGATGCGGTGGCGGTCGATCTGCAGCAGGCGGGGCTTGATTTTGGCTGGACCGACACCCGGATCGTCACCGAAAGTCTGGCGAGCACCCGCGCCAACAGCAACGCCGTGGTCTGGGCGGTGCCGGTGCCCGCCAATGGCAGCACGGTAGTCACCGCAACGTTTGAGACGCGGTATTGAGGGGTAGGTTTAGCGAGCGGTACTGTGTCTTCCCATCACCCCTTTGCGAGTTTCCGATCCCTTCGACGCCGCCTGTCGGCGTCGCTCAGGATAAACTTTAGCCAAAGGCTGAAGCTGAGGGACGTATTTGCAACGGTAGCGCAATCGTCCCTCGACTTCTCGGCCGGACCGAGAAGTTTATCCCGAGCGGCTGGCTTGCCAACCAGCCGAGGGGCTCGCGACAGACAGAGCTGGGTACTTGGGGCCTTGATCTTCTGGGCGATGGTCGTTGGAGGTTCTGCCCACGCCCAAACCTCCAAGCAAACCGACGTTATCTCGCTCAAACCCGACAGTGTCGCCGTCACCATCTATCGCGATCCCGGGCGCGGCGAGGGGGGCGGGTTCAATCTGCGGTTCCTGAACGGCTTTGCGGTGGTGACCGAACAGCGGCGGATCAGCGTGCCTGCTGGCCCCGCCACCATCCGCTTTGCCGGAGTAGCCGAAGGCATGGTCGCGGTGTCGGCGGTGATCCGGGGCCTGCCCGGTGGCATCATCGAGCAGAACCGCGACAAGAAGTTGCTGTCGCCCGGTGCGCTGGTCGATGGTACGCTCGGCAACCGCGTCACGCTGCGCCGCACCGACCCCGCAACCGGCGAGGTGAGCGAACGCGACGCGATCATCCGCAGCGCGGCCAACGGCGCTTTGGTGGTTGAAACTGAAGGCGGGTTTGAGGCCTTGCGCTGTTCGGGTCTGCCCGAGACAGTGCTTTACGATACGATCCCCGGTGGACTGTTCGCCAGCCCGGTGCTTTCGGTCGATACCGTCTCTCCCGAGGCCGCGACGGTGGATGTCACGCTCACCTATCTTGCCGCAGGGTTTGACTGGAACGCCGATTATGTGGTGAAACTCGGTGCGGATGGCCAGAGCCTTGAGCTGTTTTCGTGGCTGACGCTGGCCAACAGCAATGCCGAAAGCTTTGCCGATGCCGAGTTGCTGGTGATCGCCGGCAAGCTCAACACCCGTCAGGCGATGCGCAATCTGGCCGACACGCCCGCCGCGCAGCCGCTGTCGATCAAGTGCTGGCCGCGCGGCTCGACCGCAGAAGGCAGCGATGACGATGGCGGGGACTATGCGATGGCCCCGCCTCCGCCGCCTCCACCACCGCCGCCACCGCCCCCTCCGATGGCGATGATGGAGGCCGATGCCATCATGGTCACCGGTGCGCGGTTGAGCCGTACCGCCGAACTCGAAGCCTTGGGCGATCTCAAGCTCTATCGCGTGCCCTTCCGTACGACCGTCGCTGCCAAAGGGCAAAAGCAGGTCGCACTGCTCAGCAAATCCGCTGTGCCCTACACGCTCGTCCATCGCGGCACGGCGACGTATTGGCGCAATGAGCCGGTCGCACTGGGCATGGAAATGCGGCTCGACAACGCGCGCGGCGGGGCGCTCGGTCTGCCGTTGCCCGCAGGCCGGGTCGCGCTGTTCGATGCCCCCGGCAATGATGCGTTGCTGATCGGCAATGGCCGGATGCGCGATTATGCAGTGGGCGAGGAGGTCAAGATCGCACTGGGCAGCAGCCCGCAGGTTCGGCTCAAGGTGGTCCCGACCGCAGCGGCTGACCCATCGGGCTGGACGCGCTTGGCGCTGACGCTCACCAACGCCAACCCTGCCCCGGTGACGGTTGAAATCGCGCTGGGGGATATCGCGGGCAGGCAGCTGCGCAACGCCAGCGGACGCATCACCCGCAAGGACGGGTTGCATCTGTGGACGCTGACCGTGCCCGCCAACGACAGCGCATCGCTGACCTACGAGGTGCGGTCGGTCAACCGCTAGCCGCGCCGCCAGCGCTTGTCGGCGAGCAC
>NZ_JBGTFM010000280.1:0-2359 GCF_041747255.1 Blastomonas sp.
GACCGTCGAGGGGCTGGTCGGCTGCCTGCGCGCAAACCGCCGCGCCAATGCGGCAGCGGGGATGCCGCGCAACGGGCGTCGGGCGGGCTACTATCGCCGCATGCTGGTCGAGGATCGCGGTCTGTTCGGCGATTGCTACGCCTTGAGCGGCGATTTTGTCGCGCGGCTCAGAGCCAGCGGGGTGCGGCTGCCCGAGGATCTTGTCGGTGACGACAGCCTGATCGCGGCGCTGGCGAACAACGACCTGGGCCGCGACGCCGACCGCAGAGAGGATGCGGTTGTGCCTTGCGCCACGGGGGGGTTCCTGTGCGAGCCGACCGCGTTGACGGTCCCCGGGCTGAAGCTGCAGGCGAAGCGCATGGTGAATTATTCGGTGCGCCACTTCCAGAACCGGATCATCAGCGCGTTGATGCAGAGCGAAGGCCCCGGGGCGCTGCCGCAGCGGATGGCCGTTCTTTATCCCGAGTGGCTGCCGCGCCTGCGCCCGCGGCTCAACCCGCTGTGGTTTGAATTCGATCGCCGGGCATTGGCAAGGATGCGGGCCGCTGCCTGATCATGGCCCAGCTGTCGTGGACGACACTGCGCCAGCCCAGCCAGATCACCGCCGCATAGGTCAGCCCCCCCGTCGCCGCCAGGGCAGCCAGCCTTAGCGGCGCGGGCCAGTCGGGCAGCACCGCTTTGAGTGCCAGCACCGCCACCGCCATCGCCGCGCAGCCGACGATCGCCGGCCAGATCGATCGGAACCAGGCAAGGGCTCCGACCCCGGCTATCGGCAAGGTCAGCGCAAGAGTGAAGGCGAGCAGCAGGGGAGCAGCCACCCACCAGGCCTGGACCAGCCCCATCGGACCGTATTCGACGCCGAAGTAGAAACCGGTGGTGAACACTATCGCACCGAACAGGCTGGCATAGACATCGATCCGGGGATGACCGGTGGCGTTGGTCGCGGGCGCGCAGATGATCTCGAGCGAGCGCAGCGGCATGATCAGCGCCAGCCCGGCAACGATCGGCGCCATCGGCATCCATTTTGCCCCGAACAGCGTCGCGATCGCTTCGGGCGCGGTGAGCGCGAGACCGATGTGGATCGGGGCGGTAAGGATTGCGACCGTGCGCACCGAGCGCAGGAAATAGGGCGCGAGGCTGAGCCCGGCCTTGTGGAGTTCGGCATAGGCGGGGAAGGCGACTTCGTTGAGCGGCGGCAGAAAGCGACCACTGACGATCAGGGTCAGAAACAGCGCCTCGGCATAGAGGCCCAGCTCGTAGGGTTCGAAAATCCGGCCAGCGATAAAGATGTCGCTCTGGCTTTGGACGATCCACAGCATCTGGCACAGCGTCATCGCCCCGCCGTAGCTGACCATCGCGCCCGCGCCTTTGAAGTCGAACACCGGCATTGTCAGCGGCCAGGCACCGATCGTGACCCCGATGGCCCGCACCGTGAAGGCGACGATCGGGGCCCACACCAGCGCCCAGACCCCATATCCGTACCAGGCCATCGCCAGCGCGGTCACGGCCCCGGTCACCGAGGCGACGATATTGGCGATCGCCTGGATCCGGAACGACAGCTCGCGCGACAGCAGGGCGCTGGGCAGCGCGATGAAGGGTGTGGTCAGGAACAGCAGCGCCTGGATGTAGAGCATGTCCTCGATCAGCGGCTCGTTGTAATAGAGCGCGGCATAGGGGGCGATCAGGATCTGCATCACGGCCAGCCCGAAGTTGAGCGCCAGCAGCAGCGCAAAGGCCTGGCCGATATCGCGCTTGCCGATCCGCTCCTGCTGGATCAGCGAATTGGCAAAGCCCCAGCCATTGAGGAAAGCCAGCGCCGCAAGCACGACCTGGCTCATCGCAAACAGGCCGTAATCGCTGGGATCGAGCAGGCGCACGACAAGGAGCGTCGAACCCCAGGTGATGATCTGCGCGACGACCTGGCTGCCATAGCGCCAGGCGAGCGCGTTGCGGACACGGCCTCCGAAGCCTGCGGGGGCGGGGCCACCCGGGTCGGGCAAGTTCCCTGTATCGCTGTGCGCGCCATCGCGGCGCTGGTTCGTGCCTGTCATGCCCGAGGAGTAGAATCGATTGGCAGCTAAAGCGAGACGCCAGTGGTGCGGTACCAGACGTGGGACTCGCTGAGTCGTCGATATTGAACTGTCCAATTGACCGGGTTTCTCCCTCGAGGGAGGCTCCAGGCGCCCGCAAACCCCTTCTTGAAGCCTTCGGAAGGCCCCCCACATGACGCTTTGGGGACAAGGTGAAACCCGCGGTTTTCTGCAGTTTTTTCGACCTCACGAAATAAAATTGCAAAAACCCGTTGACCCGAATCAGAGGTCCCCATATATGACCTCTCACCGGAGCGAAGCAGCCCACT
>NZ_JBGTFM010000281.1:0-2424 GCF_041747255.1 Blastomonas sp.
CCCGGCGGCGGGGTGCCGGTCACCGTCGCCCATTGCGTGAGGTCCGCCGGGTCGGCGCCGCCAAGCGACACGCCCGCGCGTCCCAGCACAACGGGGGCCTGCGCAATCGCCTCGGCAAACGTGTTGTCCTGGGCGTCAAGACTATCGATCCATGCACGGATCGCCGGGTCATCATTAGGGTAAAGCCGCGCAAAACGTGTCGGGCTTACTGCATCCGGTTCAACGAACAGCACATCATAGCCGATGGCGCTGGCCTGCGACAACCGCTTGGTCAGCAGCGCGAGCACGCTGCGCGGCCACGGCCAGCTACCAATTTCAGTGAGGCTTTCATCGCCAATCGCGATGACCCGTACATCGCTTTGCGCAAGATCGCGCGGGAACAATCGTTGCCATCCATCAAACACGATGTTTTGCGCGCGGCCCGCCATTGCAAGGCTGAGCAGCGCAGCCAGCACCAGCCCGACAAGCCCGGCGCGCCACAGCGTCTTGCCGGGACGGGCCGCGCGCAGCATTACAGCACGACTTCCAGACCGTCGTAAGCGCACAGGACGTCGAGCGTCACATTCTCGCGGGTCAGCTCGGCATAACGGATGCTCTCGGCATGCATCCGCGCGATGTCGGCATCCGAATAGGTTGGTTCATGGTGGAACAGCGCCAGCTGCTTGGCCTTGGCCGCATGGCACAGGTCAATGGCGACGATGTTGCTGGAATGGCCCCAATCCTCCTTCATCGAAACGCTGTCGGCGAGCGAATACATCGTATCACAAATCACCAGATCAGCCTCGCGGAAGAAATGCTCGACGTCGGCCTCGCCCGCCATCGTTTCCATCTTGTGTTCGCTGTCGGTGCTGAACACCGTGACCTTGCCGTCGGCATCGGTGAAGCGATAGCCAAAGCTGCTGTGCGAATGGTGCTGTTCCATCAGCTCCACCTGCACCCCGCCGATGTCATAAGCGGTATCGGTCTCAAGCGTGACGAACTCGATTTTGGCGCGCAGCCAGTCAAACGCGACCGGGAACGAGATTTCCTCCTGCTGGCGGCGCAGCGCGGTCTCGGCATCGGCATGACCAGAATGGATGATGATATGCGCATTCGGATCAAAGGCGGGCACGAAGAAGGGGAATCCCATGATATGGTCCCAATGCAGGTGCGACATGAAAAAGTGATAGACCCGGGCATGGCCAGCGGCGCAGCGGCGCATTGCATCAAGCCCAAAGCTGCGCAGGCCGCTGCCCATGTCGCAGACGATGAACGCGTCATCCACCTGCTTGGCGCCGCGCGCCTCGATCTCGACACAGGTCGTCGCGCCGCCATAGCTGCCGCCGATTGCGAAATCGAGCGAATCGCGGGCGAATTCGCGTGCCTCTTCAAAATCGGCAAAGCTGCGGCCCGATGCGGCGAGCAGCGCGCTCGCGATCTTGTCCTGCACAATCGCCGCAGTCTGCGCCACGGGCAGTGACCCGCGTGTCCCCCAAAATCGTACCAGCATCCGCACTTCCCCCCAAAGATTTGCGTGGCGTTAAAGCGCCTCGTCGATGCTGTCGGTTACTACGAAAAGCTTGTCGTAACGGCTGATCGCCAGAATTTCGCGCATAACTGCATTGGGCCGCGCCAGAGACATCGTTACTCCCACAGCATCCGCCTGACGCTTGGCAAGTGTGATCGCGCGCAGACCGCGCGACGACATATAGTCCAGGTCCGCCAGATCGACGACCAGCTTGGCGTTGGGCGATGCCTGCGCCAGCGCGACACTGCTTGTAAGATGTTCGGCAAAAGCCTCTGCGGTGGCTTCATCGACCCGCCCATCTGGACTCGCGACGACACATCCCTGCCGCTCGGTGCTGGTCCACTGCATGTCTTCTGCCCTCCGCATGATAGCGAGCAGCCTAGCGACAAATTAACCGCGTGGGAAGTTGTCAGACGTTTGCAAATGATGAGCAATAAACCGGGCTGTTTGCGGGCGATGGCCTGATGCGCTAGCGTGCCGCTGCAGGCCGATGTCGAGGCCGCTTGTGGAGCCCGAATGTCATCACGCGCCAACCCGTTACATCCTGCCTCAATCGCTGATTTTGCCCCCGCCGTGCCGCGCAAGCTGTGCACCGATTGCGGCATTTCGCGCACTGCTGATCCGGGCCGCTGCGGCAGCGCGTGCCAGTTCATCGCGCCCGATTATCCCGCGCTTGAAGCCGCAGTGCATGGCCGCGCGCGCGATGCTGCCAGACCGGACGAGCTGTTCTTCGGGCCGCATTTGCGCATGGTCACCGCGTCGTTGAAAACGCCTGCAAAGGGCGCGCAATGGACCGGCATCACCACCCGCATTGGGGCGCGGCTGCTTGAAACCGGCGCGGTCGATGCGGTGCTGGCGGTGGGTCCGCACCCCGGCGATAGCTGGCGCCCGCTGCCGATGCTGATCACCCGCGCTGA
>NZ_JBGTFM010000282.1:0-3813 GCF_041747255.1 Blastomonas sp.
GCGGCGGCCCGCCAGCGGCCTGCGCGCCGCGCCTGCATCAGCCCAGTGATGATCGATGGCATTGCGGATGTAAGACAAGCGCACCGGGTTCAGCTTGTGCAGCATCGCCGATGTGCCCTTGGGGTCCCACCACTCGGCAGCCAGCCGCCCGAAATGCGCGGCCTCTTTGGGATCGATGGTGCCGCCGGGTGTTTCAACCGCTGCGATGCTTGCGTTCGCCATAGTGCCTCTCTATTGGATCGCCGGACTATAGCGGCGCGGGGCGCATAAAGGAAAGCACGAACGGCCAATGGCACGGATCGTCATGAAATTCGGCGGCACTTCGATGGCCGGAACCGAGCGCATTCTCAAGGTCGCCGACCTCGTCCGCGCGCAGCAATTGCGCGGGCATGAGGTTGCGGTGGTCGTCTCGGCCATGGCGGGAGAAACCGACCGCCTGATCAATTTCTGCCGCGAGGCAAGCTGGCTTTATGATCCGGCGGAATATGATGTCGTGGTCGCCAGCGGCGAGCAGGTGACCAGTGGCCTGCTGGCGATTGCGCTGCAGGCTTTGGGGGCAAAGGCGCGCAGCTGGCTGGGCTGGCAATTGCCGATCCGAACGGTCGAGGCGCACGCCAAGGCGCGGGTCGACAGCATCGATGCCGACGCGCTGATCGCCGAGATGCAACAGGGCGTCATCGCGGTGATCCCCGGCTTTCAGGGGATGAGTGATGACGGACGGATAACCACGTTGGGCCGCGGCGGATCGGACACATCGGCAGTCGCGGTGGCGGCGGCGGTGAAGGCGGACCGCTGCGACATCTACACCGATGTTGACGGGGTCTACACCACCGACCCGCGCATCGTTGCCAAGGCGCGCAAGCTGCGCCATGTGACCTATGAGGAAATGCTCGAGCTGGCGAGCGTTGGTGCCAAGGTGCTGCAGACGCGATCTGTGGGCCTTGCGATGAAGGAGGGGGTGCGCATCCAGGTGTTGTCCTCATTTATCGACGACGATGCGCCTGCCGCCGACAGCCTCCCCGGCACAATGATCGTCAGCGACGACGAACTGGAAGGAATGGACATGGAACGCCAGCTGATCACCGGCATCGCGCACGACAAGAACGAGGCCAAGATCACGCTGACCCGCGTGCCCGACAAGCCAGGCGCGGTCGCCGACATCTTCGGTCCGCTCGCCCAGGCCGCGATCAATGTCGACATGATCATCCAGAACGTGGGCCGCGACAAGGGCGAGACCGACGTGACCTTCACCGTGCCCGCCGCCGATCTGGCGCGTTCGCTCGATCTGCTGGAGGCGGCGAAGGAGAAGATCGGCTTCAACCGCATCATCCCCGACACCAACGTTGCCAAGATTTCGGTGGTCGGCGTCGGCATGAAAAGCCACGCCGGGGTTGCCGCAAAGATGTTCAAGGCGCTCGCCGAGCGCGGCGTCAACATCATTGCGATCTCGACCAGTGAGATCAAGGTCAGCGTACTGATTGAAGAGGATTACACCGAACTGGCGGTGCGCGTGCTGCACACGGCGTACGGGCTGGATGCGGTGGAGGCGTAAAGGCAAAAGCCCCTCCCCTTCAGGGGAGGGGTAAGGGGTGGAGGCCATTGCGTCCAAGCAATCGCTGGCGCAGCCACAAACTGCGGCGGTCCTGCCCCACCCCAACCCCTCCCCTAAAGGAGAGGGGCTTTTAGAAAGATTGACCATGAACCACCCCCTTACCACCACCGCCATGTCGCGCGGCACGGCGTTTCTGGGCAGCGAAACCGCGATCATGTGCGGGGCGATGAGCTGGGTGTCCGAGCGCAATCTGGTCTCGGCGATCTCGAATGCGGGCGGGTTTGGCGTGATTGCGTGCGGGGCGATGACGCCTGCTCTGCTCGATGCGGAGATTGCCGCGACCAAGGCGCTCGCCACCAAGCCGTTCGGCGTCAACCTGATCACCATGCACCCGCAGCTGATGGACCTGATCGCGGTGTGCGCCGCGCATCAGGTGACGCATATCGTGCTCGCCGGCGGCCTGCCGCCCAAGGGCAGCATCGAGGCGATCAAGGCGGCAGGGGCAAAGGTCGTCTGCTTCGCTCCGGCGCTGGCACTGGCGAAGAAGTTTATCAAATCGGGCGTCGATGCGTTGGTGATCGAGGGGATGGAGGCAGGCGGCCATATCGGCCCGGTGGCAACATCCGTGCTGGCGCAGGAAATCCTGCCCGAAGTCGCTGCCGGCATTCCGGTGTTCGTTGCGGGCGGCATTGGCCGGGGCTCTGCGATTGCCGCCTATCTTGAGATGGGGGCGAGCGGGGTGCAGCTTGGCACGCGCTTCGTGTGCGCGCATGAATCGATCGCGCACCCGGCGTTCAAAAAAGCGTTCCTGCGCGGCAATGCGCGCGATGCGATCGCCAGCGTGCAGGTCGATCCGCGCCTGCCGGTCATCCCGGTGCGCGCGCTCAAAAACAAGGGCACCGAAGAGTTCACCGCCAAGCAGCGCGAGGTCGCGGCGCTGCTCGATGCAGGCAGCATCGACATGGGCGCGGCGCAGCTGCAGATCGAGCATTTCTGGGCAGGCGCATTGCGCCGCGCGGTCATCGACGGCGATGTCGAAAACGGATCGCTGATGGCGGGCCAATCGGTCGGTATGGTGACGCGCGAGGAAAGCGTCGCGGAGATCATCGCGACGTTGATCGAAGAGACCGAGACTGCGCTGGCGCGCTAAAATCTAACGACTCAGCCGCGCGTGATCAAATGGATTAGCCGACGCTCAAGGCTCCGGTGATCCAAATTGCGCTCAATGCGACCACTGCCAGCAGCAAGGAAAACAGCAGCACATAGCGCACGATGTGCGGGCTTTCGCCGCCACTCGCCTCAACCTCATCCAGTTCGAGATCGTCCCCGTTGCGTTGCATAACACCCTCCTCTTTGGTTGCAAAAGAGGACGAACTTAGCGCATTTTGGCCAGCTATGGTAGCATTCCGTAACGTTAGCTAGCGACCCGGGCGCGCATCGCTCATTGCGTCTGATTGGCGGGCGCAGGTTGTCTGCCCGGCTGACTGTCCAGACCGGCAGGCGGCTCGGCCGGGTTAGAGACCGATTCGGACGGTGCGGGTGTGGGATTGTCAGGGGCCAACGCAGCGCCGGTGATCCAGATGATGCTCATCGCAACGAGCGCCAAAAACAGCGAGATCGCAAGGACATAGCGCACGATCCCACGCTTCTGGCCGCCGCTTGCCTCCTCGGTGCTCATTTCGACATCGTCACCGTGCTTGATCATCAAGTTTGCCCTCATTCATTTCGGATTAAACCTCAATTACGGACGATCAGCGGATGGGTTCCGCTGCAGGTCAGGCCATCGGCCCGGCGCTGGTGGCGAGAAACCATATGGCGACCCCGGCCAGACCGATCGCCAGAACCTGCCGGGTCCGCACGAGCCGTTCCGGTTGGCTGAGCAAAGGGTGCAGCCGCGCGGCCATGATGACAATCGCCAGATGCACGCACGTGGCAACCGCCACACTCAGCCCGGTCAGCCATAGGCCATCGGCCAGCGTCGCGCCGGTCTCGGGGAGAAAGCGTGGCATGATGGCGACATAAAACAGCGCCGCTTTGGGATTCAACAAGTTTGTGATCAGCCCTCGGCTGAAATAGCGCATCTGGCGCGTATCAAGAGCCTTCGTGTCGGCGGGCGAGGTCTCCGCCGCGCCATGCCATGTCTCCCATGCCAGATACAGCAGATACACTGCCCCGGCCCAGCGCAGCGCGCTCCAGATTGCCGGGCTTGATGCGACCAGCGCCGCGAGTCCGGCAGCGGCTGCGACCCCGATCAGCGCCAG
>NZ_JBGTFM010000283.1:0-2739 GCF_041747255.1 Blastomonas sp.
TCGGCGGCCCGCAGACCGGCCCCGGAGGTGTCGTTGTCGGCCAGGATCAGCACGCGCCGGACGCCAGGCGGCAGATCGACCTGTTCGAGGCCCGATGTCGACAACGTCGCCCAGACAGGCAGATCGGGGCATGCGGTCATCACCGCGAGGCCGGTCTCGATGCCTTCCGAAAGCGCAAGCCGATCGCCATCGCCGAGATCGGCGAGACGCACCGCGCCACCAGCCACTCGGCCCAGCATCTTCTTCGCCTTGTCGAGCGGCGCCTGGGTGACCGCCACCTCATTGGTGGCGAGGTAGCTGCGGTGCAGGCCGATGACCGCGTCATCGCGGTCCCGTACCTGTCCAAGCATGGCCGGATATCGGATTCGCGCAGCTTTCGATTGCTCTAAGTCGGAGAAATTGCCAGAATACCATGAGTGGCCCTGGGCTTCGAACCTCGTTGCTCCCCTTTAATTCTCGAGGCACTGCCAACTGTGGTGGGCAAAAAAGGTCAATGAGGCATGGCTGTTATCAAGGCCCAGATAAAGCGCGAGTTGCTGACGTGGACGCGCGACCGGGCGAAGATCTCGGCTGAAGTTGCCGCGAAGGCTGCCGGTGTAACGGTTGAGCGCCTTCAAGGCTGGGAAGCGGGGGATGACCTGCCGACGCTAGGGCAGCTCAGAAACCTGGCTGAAAAGTACAAGTTTCCGCTGGCAGTTTTCTACCTGCCGGAGCCACCACTTGACTTTGCACCTCTGCGCGACTTTCGGAGGCTCCCGGATGAGCCTGAGAAAGCACTCTCGGCCCATCTCGCCTACCATATCCGTGCTGCCTACGAGCGCCGCGAGGTGGCGTTGGAACTTCTTCAGGACCTAGCCGAAACGCCGCGGCCGTTGCCCCTTAGCGCCACACTCGATGACGATCCTGAAGCGCTTGGACAGGCAATCCGAGCTTTCCTCGATGTGGATGACCAAGCGCAACAGAAGTCCGCAAGGCAGGCGTTTGACTTCTGGCGAAGGCGACTTGAAGAACATAACGTACTTGTTTTCGTCGTCAGCGGCCCCCATCGCAGCGTAGAGTTGAGTGAGATGCGAGGCTTCGCGATCGCAAAGGCGGAGCTTCCCGCCATTGTCATCAATGGCAAGGACTACAGCCAAGGCGGCAGGGCATTCACACTGCTCCATGAGTTTTGTCACGTTTTGCTTGGCGAAAGTGCCATTTCCAACGGCGCAGGCGACGATATCGCGCTCACGCCGGACGAGCGTCGCATAGAACGATTCTGCGATGCTGTGGCAGCCGCCACCCTAATGCCGCGCGACGTATTGATGAGCTTCAGCGAGGTTGCAGATGCTGCGCGGCGCGAATGGAGCCATGATGAACTGCGCCCAATTGCGCAGCAACTGGGAGTAAGCCGGGAAGCCTTGCTTCTGCGCTTCGTCAGCATAGGCCGCGCGTCATGGGACTTTTATATGGGCGAGCGACCCAAGTTTCAGGAAGAATATCGGCAAGCCGCAGAGGAGCGCGCGAAAGATCGGAAGCCGGTTCCGATCAAGCGGCCTGTAATGTTGATGAGCTGGAACGGGCGCGGCTTCACGCGCCTCGTGCTGCGAAGCTACTATAATCAGCGGATTACGTTGAACGATGTTGCAGGCTATTTGGGAGCGAAGCTTAAACACATACCGCCGCTCGAGCAGGCCGCATTCCAACGAAATGGTCTGTGATGGTGGTCTACTGCATCGACACGAGTGCACTTATTGCCGCTTGGCAGGAACGCTACCCGCCAGAGAATTTTCCCCGAGTCTGGGAACGGTTCGACGACCTCATCGAGTGCGGGCGGATGGTCTCCCCGATCGAGGTGCTCCACGAAACCTCAAAACGTTCCGACGAATTACATGTCTGGCTAAAGGCACGAAGCGAAATGTTTCGTGAACTAGAGGACCCGATCCAAATTGAGGCCGCAAAAGTCCTCGCTTCCTATCCGAGGCTAGTCGGAGAAAAGAAACTCCGAACATCCGCTGACCCATTTGTTATTGCTCTAGCACGTGTCGATAACTTGCAGATTGTCACGGACGAGAAGCCAACCAGCAACCTGAACAGGCCCAACATCCCTGATGTGTGCACCGATATGGGCATGACCGGCACCATGAACTTACTTCAGCTTATCCAAGCGGAGAAATGGGTGGTAGGCTAAGCTTGCTTGTCCCACAAAGACATAGCCAGATCGACACTCCAGCCAAACACTTGCGGCAGTTTAACCTTCGACCACGATCTTGGTTGCCGGCACTCCAAGCCTATAGCCCCGGTTGCGCACTGTCACGAACAGCGCCTTGCTCTCGGCATCGGTGAACCCCGCAGCCTTGAACGCGTAGCGCAGCTCGCGGATCAGATCCTTGGCCTCGCGCGCCGTCGTGCCTTCGACATGGGATCCGGAGGCGACCTGGTCGCGCGACTGCGCCTTCTCGAGCAGGCGCTCGAACACGGGGAAAATCTGACGCGACAGAATGATGGAGCGACCGTCCCATTGAACCTCGGCCGTTGCCCTTCTCACGCGAAGGACGGGCGCCAGCGGGACCGGCACCAGAGCGGCGTCGTCGATTGCATCGCCAAGGACGTTCGAGGCAGCCGCGTCAACAACCTCAAAATCGTCTCGGTCATTCATCAGCCCGTTCCGTTCGATCAGTTTCATCACCCGCGCCTCATGCTGGGTACGGCGGAACTGCACGACGCCTGGGGGCCGCAGCTTTACCGTGACCTGCGGCT
>NZ_JBGTFM010000284.1:0-2755 GCF_041747255.1 Blastomonas sp.
CTCATCCTGCTTCATGGTGCGCGGAACACCGTCCCGCGCAGGCCGGCGGCACGTAAACGATCGCGGGCCCAAGGCCTGAAGCTGCGGCTGCAAAAGATACTCTTCGGGAAGGTCTCGGCAGCTTTCTCCGCCAGGGCCATAATCGTCGCCGGCCGGTCGCAGGTGACGACGGCCATGGACTTCAGATGGCCGATGGCGATCACGCAGGTCGTCAGCACGTCGGCAGCGACCTGATCGGCCACCAGATCCCATTGTCGGTTCTCGACCAGCTGACCGATTTCCTTTCTGGGGCTCGGCTTCGAAGGGATCGCGAGCGCAGCGGCGTATTCCGGCAAATGGACGGACGCTGCCATGACGGAGGACGCGTTGCACAGATCCAGGCGCCGGATGCTGTAAGGCGAGAGGTCAAGCAGCTGGACCGGCAAACACAGATCATGCTCCACCGCGGCGCGGCGGAGAGCAGCGAGATCTTTTGCCTCGCCCCCCCAAGTCGCGAAAATCGCTTGCGGCATTGCCGCCAGCGCATCGAAGAACTGCGTAACCATCGTTTTCTCATCCATCGTCTCCGCGGTCAGCACCACCGGCGCTTCGATTTCAGGAACGGCCTGCCCTGGGACGAAGCGCAAAACGGTCCAGGCGGCCGCCACGATGCGGTGGAACGGCCAGCGGATTTTCTCCTCGGCCGCAGCCCCTTCCGCTACCTGGTAACCAGCGTGGGCGGAGCGGTGATATTGGTATTCAAAATCTGCGACGATGTAGGTACGGTGGCTCCTGTCATCGCTTTCGACATTGCTGGCGGCGAACAGCCGGGCTTCGCGCCCGAGCATCTCTTCGATCAAGGTCAGTGAATCGCTCATTTCTAGTCTCCTCTGAAACGCAAAAGGCCCGCCAGTGGCGGGCCCTTTGCAGGTGTGGTTTGGGTGGAAATTCTAGCGGTGGCGCTCGTGCGCGGTGATGGTTCGCAAGGTGGGTGCCGGGAGGCCCTTGCAATAAAACCAGGCCTGCTCGTGCGCGATCAGGACGTTGTCGAGTTCCTTCGCCCAGAACCGCTGGGCGGGATACCAGCGATACCCACGCGCCTTGAGCAGGTCCTTCTTCGCGATCGGCGTTCCTTGTGCCTCGACCATGGTCGTCGTTTTTTGTGCCCCGGCCAGCAGGCGCTGCATATGGGTGCGCCGCTCGTCAGCCCCCCAGCCCTTGCGTCGCTCGGTGAGCAGGACGAACAAGGACCACACATCGACGTCTGCCAAGTGCGCTTGGGCAAACCATCCATGCTGCGCGAGAAGGTGCTGCTGGGCTCTCGCATCGAACCCAGTCATGAGCCAGTCGATGTCGCGCATGCTGCAGCCCCATGCGGCGCCTTTGAGTTCAGGATACCGCCGCTCCAGCCATCCGATCTCAAAGCTGCTATTGTGCGCCACCAGCAGGTCCGCCCTTGAAAGCATACCCATAACCGTTGCATCGGGGATGCTCTTGCCGGTCAGATCCTGCGACCTGATTGACGTGAGCATCGTGATCCTGGGGTCGAGCGGAACGCCCGGATCCTCGAACCACGCGATCGGCCCGAAATGGCCAATCACCTCGCCCGCCTCGTCCACCCACACGAGCATCAGTGCCAGCTGGATGATCTTATCCTTTTCGGGGTTGAGCCCCGACGTTTCGAGATCGATGAGAGCCACGCATTTCCCATCCGGCGGGCAGCCGTCATCCGGCATGTTGCTGAATGCCGGTGGCACTGCCCGCAGCACCCGATAGCCAGGGTTGCGCTCGAGACGCATCGCGCGGCGCTCGAAAGCGGGATCGAGGTGTTTGGTATTTATCATTACGGTTTCTCCTGTTGGTGAAACCGGCGAGGCTGGCCGAGCTGACTGCTCTTTTTTCCCTTCACCTGCCGGTTCACGGCAGATGTTCTCCCAATCATTTCTTCCTCAGCGACCTGGGCACAGGTTCGCTTTTCCTGCTGCGACGATAAAAAAAGGGCGGCCTCGGGAGAGACCGCCCTTCGGCAGGCTGGGCGGTGCTAGGCTGCCGCCTCGTCGTCGTCTTCGATCTCCAGATCGTAACGCGTGGGATCGATCTCAAGCAGGTCGGCGAGTTTCTGATCGGTCGCCTGGTGTTGTGTTCTGGCCTGTTCGACCGGCTTCGAGTTTTCGTTTGTGAAGCGCATGAGCTCGCTGTTCATCGATCGAAGCTCCTGAACCTTCCCTGCTTCGGCTGCCAGCTGCGTCTTCAGGTCTACGAGCTGACCACCCGCGAATTCCAGCTGCTTCTCCAGAGCGGCGATGCGCGCGTCCTTCTCCTCCGCCTCAGTTTGCAGGGTGACGACCCGGGTCTCAAGCGCGGCAATCTTGTCCCGGAAAAGGCCCTTCTCCTTGCTAGATTCTTTCCGGTCTTCGGCGACCGCCTTTCCCGTCATGCCGCAGGCGTAAGCAAGAATTTCTTGGCTAGTAACTTCGAGCCGCTGCGCGAGACCTTCCCGCAGGTGCTGCGGCGCCATACCTGCATGGAGTACGCCTTCCTCGATCCGCCGCCTCTTCCAGTCGGCGAATTTTTCATAGAAGGTCTGATTGCCCCGCGGCATACCCAACCGGGTAGCGACCTGGTTGGCGTTGACCTTCTCAATGTCATTGTCGAATTCGCGCAGCATCTCGTCGGCAGCGGCATCGACCATAGTTTGCGTGATGGGGTTCTCATATTTCGGCATCGTGGTTTCCTTCGATATTCGCTGTCCAGCGAATGCAGCGAAGTTCGCTGG
>NZ_JBGTFM010000285.1:0-2563 GCF_041747255.1 Blastomonas sp.
GGGGACGTCGTCGAAGGCGGATAGAAAAATCTGCATGATGATGAGGACTCCGTGAACCCAATCCCCAGTTCAGAATCCATCTCGCCCTCACAGGCAAGAGCGACCGTTCACGCCCTCAGTTCCAAACGCGATTCCCCTGCCGCGGACCTACGATCTATGCCCGCGCGCTGGCCGATCAAACGGAAATCAGATCGTCCGAAGATCGCCAAACTACTCCTTCTTGCTCGTTGAAAAGTGACGGCGGCGACGAATGGATTTCACGCTCCGCTGCTCTATCTACAGATCATGGAAAACAGCCCCAAAACCTCGGTCCTCTTCAACGCAAACTGCCCGGTCTGTAACTTCGAGATACAGCACTACGCGCAATACGCAGTTGCCAATGACCTGCCGATCCGGTTCGACGATCTGAACTCGGGCGCGCGGGACCAATGGGGCCTGGATGCCGATACCGCCGCTCGGCGCCTTTATGTGTTGCATGAGGGCGCGCTGACATCGGGGATTCCGGCGTTTCTGGTGCTTTGGGCACAAATGCCGAGGTATCGCTGGCTGGCACGGGTCGTAGGGTTGCCGGGTATCCGGCAGGTGGCATCGGCCGCCTATGACTATGTCCTTGCCCCAGTGATTTATCGGTGGCACCTGCGTCGGCTGCGTAAGCAAACCGCCCGGGTTCCGAACTGACAGGAGAGGCACTTTGCTCCAAGATGATGATGGCGCTGCGGTGCCCACGGGGCGCGCGGCGCGGCTTTTGCGGTTTGGCGGCATGGCAACAGGCATTGCCGGCAGTGTTGCGGCAGGGGGCCTGCGCGCGCTGGCCAGCGGTAAGCGGCCCGATATGGCGCAACTGCTGCTGACGCCGACCAATACCTTGCGGTTGACGGACGGGCTGTCGCACCTGCGGGGAGCGGCGCTGAAGCTGGGGCAGATGCTATCGATGGATACCGGCGTCGTACTGCCGGGCGAGTTGACGGCAATTCTGGGCCGGATGCGCGATGACGCCCTCCACATGCCGCCCAAACAGCTGCAATCCGCGCTGAACGCCGAATGGGGCACAGGCTGGTATGGCCGCTTTGCCCGCTTTGACGTGCGCCCCTTTGCCGCCGCATCGATCGGGCAAGTGCACCGGGCGGTGACCCGCGATGGTCGCGATCTTGCGATCAAGGTGCAGTATCCCGGCGTGCGGGCCAGCATCGACAGCGATGTCGACAACGTGGCAGCGTTGATGCGGATGCCGGGGCTTTTACCGCGCGGGATGGATATCAGCCCCGTTTTGACCGAGGCAAAGCGCCAGTTGCACGCCGAGGCCGATTATCTTGCCGAAGCGCAACACTTGGCGCGGTTCGGTGCCTTGCTGAAGGGGTCTGACATCTTTGCCCTGCCAGCGTTGCACACGGAACTTTGCACTCCGCAGGTGATTGCGATGGGCTTTATGGACAGCGCCCCGCTGGACAGTCTGGTCGATGCGCCGCAGGCGCTGCGCGACCGGGTGGCCACAGCCCTGATCGGCCTTGTCTTGCGAGAACTGTTCCAGTTCGGCGCAATGCAGACCGACCCAAACCTTGCCAATTACCGCTATGACCCCAAGACCGGGCGTATCGTGCTACTGGATTTCGGTGCCGTGCAACCCATCGCCCCGGACCTTGCCGACGATTTCAGAGCGCTAGCACGGGTGGCGCTGGACGGTGGAGATGTCCAGACGCGCGAGGCCATGCGGCGCATCGGCTATTTCGGCCCAACCACTGCGCCGCACCATCAAGACCTGATCCAGGCAATGTTCACCACCGCGATGGCGCCGCTGCGGCAAGACGGTCCGTTTGACTTTGGCAGCAGTGATCTGTTGGAACGCCTCCGCGACATGGGCCTTGCCATCGGCAACGATCGCGAGCTTGCCCATGTCCCGCCCGCCGCCACGCTGTTTTTGCACCGCAAGATCGGCGGGATGTATCTGATGGCGGCAAAACTGCGCGCCCGCATCGCCTTGCGCCCGATGGTTGAGGCGTATTGCGGCAAGACCGCCACGCCCTGTTGAAACGCCAATGGCAGGCATCAGCTTTCCCCTTTGCAAAACAAGATGAGCCGGATGACAGACTGGACCGCAACCCGCGCCGAGGGTGACAAGATACTCGCAGCCTTTACCCCCCAGATGGGGCGGCGTTATGCCAATGGCCGGAATACCGATCATGGGTCTGGGGCGCACAAGGCAGTCTCGGTGCTGTCACCCTATATCCGGCGCAGGCTGGTGCTGGAATCCGATGCCGTGGCGGCGGCCATCGCCGCCCATGGGCTGGAAGATGCCGAGAAATTTGTGCAAGAGGTGATCTGGCGCGGCTACTTCAAAGGCTGGCTCGAGCGCCGCCCGCAGGTCTGGGACAGTTACCGTACCGGGCTGAACGCAGACCTCGCCGATCTTGACCGTGACCGCCGTCTGCGCCGCGACGTGGACCGCGCGATGAACGGTCAGACCGGGCTGGACTGTTTCGATGCATGGGCGGCCGAACTGGTCGACACCGGCTATCTGCACAACCACGCGCGGATGTGGTTCGCCTCGATCTGGATCTTCACGCTC
>NZ_JBGTFM010000286.1:0-3251 GCF_041747255.1 Blastomonas sp.
CCGACGCGGGCGGCGGCGTAAACAGTGCAGGATCAATCGGTTCGTTGAGCTTCACCTCGCGCCAATAGACCGTATTGGCCCTTATCCCGTCGTAAAACAGACTGACGGTGCGCGCCTGGACCCAGCCCGAGGGCAGGCGGATGAAGTCATCATAATGACGCTCGTGAAAGCCGCGCGGGGTCGAAAACCCCATATAGCGGATGAAGTGGCTCTGCTGATCAATGCCGAACAGCGTGCGCCCCCCGTCGGGGGACACGATCCTGATCAGCCAGATCGGGTGTCCGCCAACCTCCCGGTCAGGGGCCCGCTCGACCTCGAACCCCGGGCTAAGCGCCTCACGAATGATTCCGAACCCGAAGTTGCTTGCCCAATAGGCATCGGCCTGATCCCTCGGCATGATGCCTTTTTCGGTCCAGGTCGTCTCGCCATCATAGCCGACCTCGAACAGTGTGCGCGCGCCTGATTTGGCGATGATCCGCACCTTGCCTTCGGCGCCGTGCGCGGTTGTCCGGTTCTCGCTCATCGCGCGCCACATCCGGTAATCGTCTGCCGTGCTGCGCGGCTGTGCACTGTCGGGCGCGTAGAACACCGCACGGCCGGCAAGATAAAGGGTCGAGGGGTTGAGCCATGCCTCGCCGCCCGCCGCCGCAACCGCGCGCTCAAGAATCGCGCGCGCGCTGTCTTCGCTTTGAGCGCGGGATGCAGACGGTGCGAGGGCAAGCATCAGGCCGACAATCAGGGCAAGCATCCGGATCATAACGATCACCTCTTGGCTGTATTCGGCGGGCAGCCTAGCATCATTTGCAAGCAACACAATTTGTCCGGACATACAAGTTGACGATCTGCGCGGGGGCGGCTGTAATCATTCAGATGCAATGGCTCGTGCAAATCTCCTGACCGTGTTAGCCAGTCCGGCACTCACACCACACGCGGCGGGTTCAGCCACGAACGCGCCAATGACATGCACCGGGCGGTCGCGAAAGGCTGGGCCAACCCTGGCGTAGTATGCGAGGGGATCAACCAGTGCTGGATACTGGCCAATTGCCCGTTGAAAGGAGCATTATGATGCAGGCTCGTCAGGCGATCTTCACCCGCACCGGTGGCCCTGAGGTCATCGAATGGCACAATGTCGATGTGCCCGCGCCCGCGCCCGGAGAAGTGACCCTGCGCCAGAGCGCAGTTGGGCTCAACTATATCGATACCTATCACCGGCGTGGCATCTATCAGGTCAGCCTGCCCAGCGGTCTCGGGCTGGAGGCGGCGGGCACGGTACTGGCGGTGGGCGAGGGCGTCGAAGGCTTTGCCGCAGGCGACAGGGTTGCGACCTTTGGCCCGGCGCGCGGTGCCTATGCCGACATTCGCAATATCGCCGCCGCCAGCTTGTTCAGATTGCCCGACGACATATCCGAGGACACCGCCGCTGCAGCGCTGCTCAAGGGCTGCACCACCGAATTTCTGGTGGAGCGGTGCGCGCGGGTGGAGCCGGGCCAGGCGGTGCTGGTGCATGCCGCAGCCGGCGGTGTCGGCCTGCTTCTGGTGCAGTGGCTGAAGGCGGCAGGGGCGATGGTCATCGGCACCGTGAGTAGCGAGGACAAGGCCGCGCTGGCGCGCGACGCCGGGGCCGACCACATCGTGTTCTACACCCGCGAGGACACCGCCAAACGGGTGCACGAACTGACCGGCGGCGCCGGGGTGCGCGTGGTCTATGACGGTGTGGGGCTCGATACCTGGGAGGCCTCGCTCGACAGCACCGGCAAACGCGGGCTGATCGTGTCGTATGGCAATGCCAGCGCGCCGGTGACCGGCATCAGCCTCGGCATCCTCGCGACCAAGGGCTCACTCTACAACACGCGCCCGACGCTGTTCGATTATTATACTGATCCGGCCGAGCGTGCAGCCGGGGCGGCGCGGCTGTGGGAGATGATCCGCAGCGGCAAGATGAAGGTCACCATCGGCCAGACCTATCCGCTCGAGCAGGCAGACCAAGCGCACCGCGCCCTCGAATCGCGCGCCACCAGCGGATCGACGCTGCTGCTGCCGTAAAGTGCGCGAAACCTTCTCCCTCGATGGGAGAAGGATTTTGCCCGTTAACTCAGCCCGGTTTCCACCAGCTCGACCAGTTCGCCTGCCGGGCCGCGCACCGTCGCGGCCATGTTGCCCATGTAAAGATCGCCATGGCGCAGCGTCGGTGGCGTCAGGAACGTAACATCCAGATCGTCAAAGCGCTCGACCGCTAGCGTGACCAGCGCGTTGCCCGGCGGCAGCATGCCGGGGTGCGCCGGGCGGACGGTCGCCTCGGCGGGATAGTCGTCAACCTCGATGATCGGCAGCCGTTCGTTCTGCACCATGGTGATGACGCTTTGCGTGCCCGCAGGCTTGGCAAACGCGGCGTTGATCATTGAGTATTCGAGCGTGTAGCTCTCGCCCTCATCGAGCCGCAGCGCGCGGCGATACCAGTCGACGCAGGCCATGCGGTCCTTGGCGGCGAGAATGACGATGAAGATATGGTCGGTGAGGCTGTGCGCTTTGGGCAGATCAGACTATGGCGTGTCCATCGCCACCTCGTTGAGATAGATCATCTCATTGCCGCGCCCCAGCACCTGCATCGGCACAAAATAAGGCAAGCCTGCGATTTCCTTGGGCGGGCCGATGATGCGAAAGCCGCTGCCCTCCAGCCGTCCGGGCCAGCCGAACACGTCCTTGACCGTCAGCTCATAGGCCGCCCAGCCAAAGCTGCGCGTGGGCCTGAAATCAGGGTGATCGGGCTGCTCGACCAGCCGGATGAAGCAATGCGCGCCGCTTTGTGGCCGCAGCATTGCATAGCGGGCGGCGGCGCTGTGCGGCGCACCCCAGCTCGCGGCGAGATCGTCGGGCAGCGGCCCTCGCTCGACCAGATCGAGCCCCAGCCGCCCCTGATAATCGGCGAGCGCCGCGTCCAGATCGGGCGTGACGACTACGCCGCCCAAAATGCTGCCATGCTTGATGTGCCGGGTCATGATCGTCTCCCTAACTTGGTCGAATATGGCGGCATTTCCGAATTCGGATAAGATCAAAATTCCGCATTGCGCTTGCCGAGGAACGCAGCAACGCCCTTGGCGAAATCTGCACCGTCAAAGGCGTCTGCGAATTGCGCCAGTGTCTCGGCATCGTCCTCGCTCTGGCCGTGCAGGATGCGGCGGACCATCGCCTTGCTGGCGCGCACGCTGTGCGGCGAGACGGCGGCGATGCTGGCGCCAAGCGCCTGCGCCGCC
>NZ_JBGTFM010000287.1:0-9199 GCF_041747255.1 Blastomonas sp.
CGCCCCGGCAGGCCGCGCTGGGTTGGTGAGGGTGGGCGTGGTGATGGCGCGCGCACTGCACTCGCGCCCGATTGCCTGCGTATCGGACGTGTCGACGCGCGATCATCCGGCCCGCCCAGCCGCGCCTCTGACACGCCGAAAAACTCGGCGAGTAACCGACGGTCGGCTTCGTCAAGCTTGCGCGGGCTGCCCCGGCGGATGAACTGCTGCACATAGGCGGGGTTTTTGCCGAGCAGCTGCGACACCCCGGCAAAGCTCACCCCGCGCGCCTTGATCAACGCCTCAAGCGTGCTGCGAACGTCATCATGTTCCATATCGGATATATAGCAGGAAAAATCCTATAGACAAGTAGGATTTCCTACGTGATATTTTTCCTACGAGATGATTCGGCCTTCGTGACCATTTTGATAAGGGAGAGCGGCACCATGCCGATTTTGCGCCAGATTGAAAGGTTCCTGCGCGAGACCAACATGCCGCGCACCCGCTTCGGGCGGCTCGCGGCGGGTGATCCCAGGCTGGTCGATGATCTGCGCAATGGCCGCGAACCGCGCGCCGCATTGCGCACCAGAATAGAACATTTCATGAACAAATATTGGGAGAGCCACCTGTGATCCAGCAAGCCATCCGCCGTGACCCGGCAACCGCCCTGATTCGCGCATTGATCGCGCTGGCTGGACCCGGCGTGGAGTTGCAGGAACATCGCGGCACTAGCTGGGCCAGCGCCACATTTGCAGGCATGCGCCATGTGCTGCGGCTGCATTTTGCAGGCGCTGATGCTGTCGCGCAGGGTGACCAGCTGGCGCGCCGCCTTGGCGATCAGGAGTTCACGATTGCGGGGCACATCGTCGCTGACATTGCGGTGCGCGATACGCACCGCCGCTGCGATGGCGAGCCCGCACTGACGCTGACCATTGAGGCGCTGACGGTGGAGGATGCCTAACTGCGCTGAACCAATCAGTCGCTGAACCGATCCGCCAGCGCGGCGTGGTTGGCCGCGAGCGCCGATGCGGAAAACACCAGCTGGTCGCGATTGATCGATACTGGATTGAAATCATGCACTGGCACGGTGGGCTCCGATGGGCCTGCCCCATCCGCGACGCCGCTCGACATGGCCAGCACAAGATCGCGGTCGATATAGGCTATGCCTCCTTGGGAGGACCGCATCAGGCCGGCTTTGCGCAATACATCTGCGACCACATAGGGCGAGATTGAAGACACCCGGGCCAGCAAGCTCTCCACCGCATCCGGGTCCAGCAGTGCTGCCAACTTGGCCTTGTCGGGGGCTGGTTCGGTCAGTCCTTCAGACAGCGCATCGCCCGTCAGGTCAGCCATCGCAAAATGGCGCTCAGCAATCTTGAGGAACGCCGCGACGCATTCGCGCCCAAGAGTGGTCAGCAACACCTGCGCCACCTGCCCTGCCGAAGCCGGCTGCGGCAACGGAGGCTCAGCCAACACCCTCAGCCAAATCCCGTCATCAGGCAACCCGCGCCATCAATCAGCGCGCGCCAACATCGCCGGGCGCGGCCCCATCCAGTCGGCCATCGTCACCGTGTCACTGACCTTGTAGGGCATGCCGCGGCTGTTGAGGAACAGCTTTTCCATCTCGCTGCGCTTGAACGGCCGCGATCCGAGCCGCCCGAAGATTGCCATCTGCCCACCCGATTCATCGACACCGCGATCGCGGTCAAGCCCCTTGGCCACCGCCAGCGCAGGCGACGGAGTCTTCGTCCAGGCGATCAGCTCAGGCTTGGGATCGGGCGAGAAGCCATAGAAATTGGGCTGGCTCGACGGCGATGTCAGTTGCAGCACCTTTACCCCGTTGCGACCATCAGCCACATAGCCGAACAGCGTCGCGTTGGTAGATCCGACGATAATGTCCTCGACATCATTGAGCTGACCGTCGGCGGTGTAGCGCATGTATTCGCGCGGCGCCTCAGGGTTGGTGATGTCGACAATCACCAGACCGTCCTGCTTGGCGGCGACATAGGCGTAGGTGCGCGCCAGATACAGCTTGCGCGCATCAGCCAGCCGCACCGTGCCCGATGGCACCGCCACCGGCGCTTCCAGCTTGGTGATGTCGAACAGCTTGACCCCCTCAGCGTCGGTCACCCACAGATAGCGGAACTGGACCGCGCTCGAGCGGGCGTCCTGCAGCGGGATCACCGCCTGCAGCGTCGGGTTCAGCGTGCTGTAATCGAAATCGCGCGGCGGGTTCTCGGGCAGCTCATCGGCCAGCCGCACCACCACCAGCCCGACATCAGCGGTGATATAAGCAAAATCCCCCGCCAGCGTGATGTGGCGCGCGCCATTGAGCA
Source organism: Blastomonas sp. (assembly GCF_041747255.1). Taxonomy (GTDB): domain Bacteria; phylum Pseudomonadota; class Alphaproteobacteria; order Sphingomonadales; family Sphingomonadaceae; genus Blastomonas. Next base: position 2,316 of record NZ_JBGTFM010000287.1, read on the forward strand.
CATTGTCCGGGTTCCACGTCAGCGTCCGTTTGAAGAAGTTGTTGCGGAACTCGCCATCGGCCAGCGTGTCGACGTTGACCGCGATCAAGCCTTCGACGCTGTCAGTGATAAAGGCGTAGTGATACACCGCGCGGAACGGCTGCTCCTCATTGGCTTCGCGCATCTCGGGCGTGTTGCGGGTCGGCGCGATCGGCTGGGTTGTGGCGATGGCCATGCAGGTGGCGTTCTTGGTCTTCACATGCGTGTTGTGGCCAAGCTTTGAGAACGGTGCGCGGATGATCCGCTCGGAAAAGCCCTTGTTGCCGATTGACGCGATGTCATAGGCGCGGAAACCGCCCTTGCCCTCGGCCACGAACATATATTCGCCGCGGTTTTGCAGACAGTTCACCCGGCCTGCGGTGCCCTGCACCACGTTGGCGAACTCTTCAAGCGCATAGGGTTCGCCCGAGAACTTCGGATCGAACGTCTTGCCGCGCACCCAATTCTTGAGCTCGCGGCCGTTCTGCTCGACATGCATCTTGTAATAATCGGGATAGGAATAGCGGTGCAGATACGATCCGATCACGGCTTGCGGCTCGTCCCATTCGGTGACGCGCACCGCCTCGAAACCGCCCTCGAGCCCGAACCAGCTGTTGAGGCCAACAAAGTTCACGAAATTGGTGCCGAGCAGCAGCAGCTGCGCCATCACCGCATTGTTGTCGTTGGCCTCGCTCAGGTGGCAATCGGTGCACTGCTTGGTCTCGGTCTTGCGCACGGTATGCGGGAAGTGCGGCGCAAACGCCTGGCTCGAGAAGCCGGGCGCAGAAATTGGCGGTTGCTGCACATAGATGCGCTCACGGTTGATGTTGGTTGACGACAGGATCAGCGCCGAGGTCGAGCGGATCGGGGCGATGATGTTGCCCTTGCTGGTCTGGTGGCGACCGTTCTGGAACATCTCGTCACGCGCGACCTGCGGGTTGTAGGTCGCATAGTTGCGCGTCTCGTCTTCCTCGTATTTGTGGACCTTGGCCTTCCAGTTCGCCTCAATCGGCAGGTGACAGCCGCCGCACGAGGTCGTCCAGCTGAGGTGGCAGGTGAAGCACGTCATCTCTTCGTCATCGTGCGCGCGGTCCGCCTTGGCGACCGCTGGACCAAAGGAATACTTGCCCGTCTCGGTCCCGGCTTTCGACATCAGTTTCGACCGCGCCGCCTTGATGTTGAAATCGGGGCTGGCGGGGTCGACCGCATCCTTGACCAGGCTCATCTGCCACGACAGTTCGGGATCGAGCACCGAGCGCTGGATCAGCACGCGCTTGCCGGTGGCGTCCTTCATCCATTCGAACCGGCGCTGGCCATCGGGATTGCGGATCAGCGCGAGATTGTTGCCCTTGGGCCGCGCGGCAAGGTTTGAGGTGAACAGCGTCGGATAGGCATCCGCCGTGCCGTGGCAATCCTTGCAGCTGATTTCAACCGCATTGGCGACCTCACCATAGATCAGGCCGTTGCCGTGCCCGTCCTGGCTGAAGTGGCAGTCGACGCACTGCATGCCGATTTCAGCATGGATGTCCATCATGTGCACCGATTTGCCCGGGTTGCTGCCCACCGGCACGAACTTGCCCTCGCCCGCCTTGCGGAATTTTTCCGGATCGTCGGGCGAAACCATATTGGCGGTGTCAGTGCCCCAGGTTGCCATATTGCCCTCTGCATCGAGCAGATTACCCTTGCGGTCGCGCTTCAGGATGGCGCGGAAATTCCAGCCATGGCCGTGATAATCGGCAAACTGCGTGTCCTTCGCCTCGGTGTTGAGATCATAGACATTGCGCACGAACTCAAGATCTGACCACAGCCCGCGCGCCGCCGCAGCTTCAGGGTTGCGGTCGAGCGTGGCGCGCACCTCGTCCGCCGTGGGATAATGCTGTTGCTTGTAGATGCGCTGATAGTCTTCCTCTGACATGCCCTCGGGCTTGGGCGCGCGGTTTTCCGGCCCCGGCCACAGCAGCGGCGCATCGCTCTCATAATCCCACATCGTGTAGCCGAGATAGCTGTTTAGGAAGATGTTGGGCTGGTGCATGTGGCAGTTCATGCACTGCGCGGTAGGAATCGCGCGGGTGAAGGCGTGTTTGAGCGGATGGCCCTTTTCCTTGAACGCGGCCTTTTCAGCGTGCCCTGATTTCTCTCCGTGCGATGCACCATGATCGCTCGCACCCTTGGCCAGCGTGGTGCCATGGTCGCCGCCATGCCCGCCTTTATGGTCGTCATGATGCGCGGCGGCGTCATAATCACCATAGCGACCGACACGCTTCTGCCCTTCGATCAGCGTATTGATGGTCGGGTCATCGGTGATCGTCTGCCCGTCGCGGCCATATTGGGCGTAGGTCAGGCTGTGGCGCGGCTCGCGATCGTTGGCGTAGACGACGTGACACGCCGCGCAGCCCGACGCACGATAATCGCCCGGCTGATCGTTGGTGCCCATCTGCCACAGGAAAGGATCGTTGAGGCGGGTCTTGTGGATGTTGATCACCGGCACCGCGACGCGCAGTCCGGTGCCCGGGCCACGGTTGGATTGCTTGAGGTCGGGCCGTCCGGGCTCTTCCAGCCGCTGGATGATGCCGCCGATGTTGGGCAGGCCGATTTCGGGGAACTGCGAGTTGATGTTGCGGCCACCGCGCTCGAACACGCGGAAAATGTCACCCGGCGGCAGGATGTGCCAGGTCGGCAGCGGATACATCACCGGCAGCGCGCCGCGCGCCTTTTCCGCCGCCGTCACCGTGCCGTGCGGCTGGCCTTCCTCGGTAGCAGCGGACTTGATCATCGCCGGCTGGCCATCGCGGGTGAACGCCTCACCGAACATGTAGTTTTTGAACGGCACGATGCCGTTGTTATACGCCGCGCCGCCCCACAGCATCGCGCCCGTCGCCATCAGCGAGCGCTCGGACGCTTCGATGATCTCGATATGGCACGCCCCGCACGATTCGCGCACCACGCGATAATCGGACGGGTTCATGAAGCGGATGAACTCAGGTGCTTCCTTGGCAAGCAACGCATAAGAGCGCTTGGGGTTGGCCGACGACGGCCAGTTCCATGCCACCGGATACTTCGGCAGCACATGGCTTTTGAGCAGCGCATCCTGATACGGCAGGCTGTCGCGACCCCAGCTGTTGTCGCCCATCACCGTCGCATCGCCGCCGTGGCAATCGGTGCAGCCCAGCACGACCGCAGTCGAGGCGTGCATCGTCTTGTGGTCGCTTGCGGTGTGGCACGATTGACAGCCGGCGCTCTTGGCATCCGCCTCTGCCCAGTCCTGATTGGGCGGCGCAGGCGGCGTGAACGTGTATTTGACCTTCTGCGCCTTCTCCTTGCCCGCAGCCAGACCCTGATCCGCCGGAAGCGCGGTCAGCGTGACGAGCAACAGCCCTGCCAGCAGCAGCTTCCAGTTGAAGGCCAGCGCGTCGCCGCGCGCCCGGTCAGAACGCCAAAATTGCATTGAGCAGCACCGAATAATAAACGTCGGCTTTACCCGACTGGGTGAAGAGGTCACGGAACCCCTTTGATGGATCAAATACCGCGCCGGACAGGCGGAAGACAAGGTTCTGGTTGGCCCGGGGCCGCCAGATCGCCGCTGCCGATACATCGAAGCCGATGGAGCTCGGCACGGTGCCTTCCTGGCGCAGCGCCTCGATCGTATCGGTCTTGTGGAACCACAGATGGTTGGCATTGACCGACAGCCGCGTGGAGGCACTCAGATCAAAATCTGCGCCCGCACCCAGCAGCACCGTGCCGGGGTTGTTGAAGTTCGACTGGCCCTGCTCCTTGGATGAGCGCAGGTTGTTCAATATGCCGTTGCGGGTGTTCACCCCGACGGCGCGACCGCCCCCTGCAAAGGGGATGACCTGGCGGATCCAGTAGCTGGTATCGGCGCCGGCAAAAATCGGATTTTCGAAGATCGCGTCAAACCCGCCCTCGACATCGTTATACGGGTCTCCATCGCCGCTGGCGAACAGCCCCGACAGGCGGAAGCGCGCCCAATCGGTATCATAGCTGAGCTCGGCAGCCCCGAAATAGGCGCGAATGTCGGCCTTGCGGCTGGTGAAAAAGCTGTTGCGGTCCTCACCAAATGCACCATAGGCTTGGCCGGTTACGTTGATCCGCCCGATGCGGCCATCAACCGCATAGCCCAGATAAACGACATCATATTCGCGCGGGCGAAGGTCACCGAGCAGCGCCGGGCGTACCGGAAATCCGTTGTCGTCGATCTTGATTTCGCGGCCGCCCTCGCGGTTCATGTTGTAGGTCAGCGAGACCTGGCTGGTCAGCCCGACGAACGGGAAATCCTGACGATAGGCGTTGGCGAAAAACACCCAGTCATCGCGCGGCATTTCCACCACGCTGTTCAGACCCGAGTTGGTGTCCTTCTCAAGCCGCCAGAACGCGCCGATGTTGAACTGGAAACGGTTGTTGTCGCGGTTGCCAAACAGGCGGATGCCCAGCTGGTTGTCCTGAAACAGAAAGCCGCGAAAATCGGCCTGCATCGGCTGGATGCCAGCACGCAGCGAGATAAAATCATAGCGCGAGGTGTCATACTGGCCGAGGTGATAATCAACGAACAGTTCCTGCACGCCCACGAAATGGTCGGTGCGGTTGGTGCCCTTTGACGGCTCGACAAACAGCACGCGCCGTTCGTTGACCTCGACATGGTTGACCTGCGCCGCGAGCGTTATGCGATATTCAACCGACGGCGGTTTATATGCGGTCTCACCCTTGATCAGCGCGAAGCCCGCGATCACCGTCTGCGCGAGCACAAGCGAATCGGCCCGGCCAAACACATCGAGATTGTCGGGCCGTGCGGTCGTCTGCACGCCCACCGGGGTCGGGAAGCTGCGCGGCTCGACCACCGTGTCGGAGATGACATTGGCGACGAAGAACCAGTCGTCCTCTTTCAGAAACGCCGGGCGCTTGCCCTTGGGCAAAGGCCGGTCACCCTTCAGGATGTTCTGGTGATAGGGGTCGAGCTTTGACCGGCAGACGTTCGAGAGATTGGGATAGAGACCGTAGATCGACTGGTCGCCGCCCTTGGTCGGGCACAAGGATGTCACGATCCGCCAGCGATCCGGCACCGGAAACTCATCGGTTGGAAAGGCTTCGGGCGCGGGCGCGCGCACTGCGCCGGGATTGTCCTGCGTCACCCGGTCGGGCAGCTGCTTTTCCACCCCCGGACGTCTGCGGCCATCGATCAGCACATCATCGGCATCGAGGTCTGACTGTCCATCAGCCGCAGGCTCGGGTGGCTGGGCACCGGCGCTGGCGGGCTGCTCCTGCGCGCTGACCCGCGCAATTTCGGCCTCAATATCATTCCATTGCCCAAGGTCCCAAACGAGGTCCTGACCAAAGCCATCAGCACCAAGGCTGGCGTCATGCACGCTGCTGCGATGACGCGCAGGAGTCGCCCAGTCGTGAAGCAGCAGCCTCGCTTGATCTGGAGCCTCGGTCCAATCGGCAGGGCCGGCGGCTTCTGGAATGCTCTGTTGCGGTGCAAGCCCCTGCATCTGCGTGAGCGCCGTATTGCGCCCTACACTTGCCGCCGCGAGCGCCCCCACCGCCGTATGCATTTCGCTGCGCGGCACCGGCGCACGCACGCCATCGCGCTCATCACCGCCGCCGACCAGCGCAAGCAATGGCAACAGCGAGGCGAGCGGTGCCGTCATTTACAACCCCTCGCAGACATTTTGCTGGTTGGTATCAAGGAACGGCGCAAACGGGCAACTGACATAACGCAGCCGCACCTGCGCGTTACCCAGGTTCACCACCACTCGGTCGGCGCGCATCTCGTTGGGCGCGTTGCCCACGCCGCCAACGCGCGCACCGCCATTGTGCAGCCCCAGAAAGCTGACCATGTCGTCCTGATCGATACCATCGCCCGAAACGCCAATTCCACCGACCAGTTGATTACCCCGATAAATCGGTACCGATCCAGGAAAAATCTGGATGCCGTTTTCCAGCCGATTTTGGCCCTGGACCGCGTCAGGCAAAGCAGTGCAACGCTGCGCTGTATCCGTCTGCGAGGCCCCGGAAACAAATTGGGCATGCTGGATGATGTTGCCCGCAACAAGCTGGGTCTGCAGGCCTACCGCAAAGGGATTGAAATCCTCAATCGGGCGCGACAGCGGCCCGTGCGGGCGACCAAGCTCGCCATCGGGGAAATATGGCCGCGACAAATTACCATGGGCCCTGTCAGAAAAAGCGATGGTGCCGGTCAACGCCTGTGGATTGTTCAGAAAAGTGCGCACAGCCGCAACGAACGGAGCGACGCCGCCACCCGCTGCCATCAAATTGGCAGCTGCCTGGGTGTTGGAGAAGAACATCGCGGTGCGCGCCTTCTGCAACGACACGTCCGTGCCGAAAATCGGCGCATCGGGTGAGCGGACGATGCCCAAAACTTCGCCATTCGTATCGACAATCGATATCGTCGCCTGCATCCTGCTGTCGAGCGGACGACGGATTTGTGCGCGAGCACGGGTCAGAACGATGAACGCCTCTTCCAGAATAGCGCGCACTTCGATGGCGCTGAGCGGCTGGGGCACGCTTGTGCTGTCAGTGCCGGCGCGGATAGGATACCGGTTGTTCCCCGCGCCATCGGTGAGGATGAAGGCATCGGTGTTGGCAAACTCCGCTGCTCGCGCGGCGCGGATGCCCGATGCTTCGGTGCCGTAAGGCGTGCCTGCGATGATGGTGGCGTTGCTATAGCCACGCACCGCAATCACATTGCCCACGCTGCCGTTGATCGCGGCGAAATTGCCGGTTACTGTCCCGATATCGCTGGCAAGAATATCGCTGAACCGCAATGTCGTGCCGTCGACCGTGATCCGGTCGGCGCGGATCGCTTCGGCGGCGGCAAAGCCCTGCGTCCC
>NZ_JBGTFM010000288.1:0-24122 GCF_041747255.1 Blastomonas sp.
GAAGGCCGCGCCCTGCGGGCTGTCGCCCGATGCCGGGGGCACGCCGCTGTCGCTCGACCGGCGGATGATCATGTCCAGCGGCACCCGCCCCAGAAACGGCAACTGCATCGACGTCGCGGCGGCTTCTGCGCCGCCGATGCCGAACGGATCGGACAGCTCGCCGCAATGCGGGCAGACATAGCCAGCCATATTCTCGATCATGCCGATCAGCGGAACATCGCCCTGCTCAAACAGGCTGATCGCGCGCACCGCGTCCATCAGCGCCAAATCCTGCGGGGTCGAGACGATCACCGCGCCGATTGGCTTGTGCTTTGACAACATCGAAAGCTGCACATCGCCGGTGCCCGGCGGCAGATCGACGATGATATCGGTGATGTCACCCCAATGCGCATCGATCAGCTGGCCGAGCGCATTGCCCGCCATCGGACCGCGCCAGGCAATCGCCTGACCGGGGTTGACGAGATGACCCATCGACAGGATCGGCACGCCATATTGGGTCGGCACCGGCACCAGCTTCTGGTCGCGCGCCTGCGGCTTTTGATCTTCGCAATCGAACAGGCGCGGCTGCGATGGGCCGTAGATATCAGCATCGACCAGCCCAACCTTGCGTCCGGCGCGATGCATGGCGACTGCCAGATTGGCCGAGAACGTCGATTTGCCGACCCCGCCCTTGCCGCTGCCCACCGCGATCAGGCGCGGCGGGCGGCGCTCGCTGGTCATTGCCAGCTGCACTTTGTTGACGCCATCAAGCGCCAGCAGCGCACCCTTTACGGCGATCTCCATTTTGTCGCGCGCCAGCCCATCCAGCCCGGCGACATCCAGCACCAGCGACACCACGCCCTCGCGCAGCCGCACCGCGCTCGCGCGAGATTGGGTGGTTTCCTGCGCGATGCGCTCAATGTCGGGTAGGTCTGCCATCTCGATCCTGCGCATAGTGCGGCGCACCGCGATCCGGCAAGCCCCGCCTGTGCTTAGACGAAACTCGCCTTTGTGCAAAACTCATGCGCACAAACCCCTGTTTTTATCGGCTTCAGACCCTATAAAGACTTTATGACAAGACTGACCGCATGGTTTTCCCACATTTCATCGATGGCAAACAACAGTCCCTGGGGGGGCGGCTCCGGTGGTTCGGGCGGCTCTGGCAACAACGGCGGCGGCAATGGGCCGACCGGCGATGGCCCGCGCAACCCGTGGCAGCCGAGCGGTGCCGGCACCGGCGGCCGCAAGCCATCCAACATCGAGGACCTGTTCAAACGGCGCGGTGGCGGTGGCGGTGGCTTTGGTGGCGGCGGCTTTTCCGGCCTGCCCAAGCGACCCAATGGCAAAAGCTATGCGCCCATCGTCATCGCCGTGCTGGTGGTGCTGTGGCTGCTGATCACCAGCATCCACCGTGTCGGCCCGCAGGAGCGCGGCGTGGTCCTGTTCTTCGGCTCGTACTCGCGTACGCTCGATCCCGGGATCGCGATGACGCTGCCTGCGCCGTTCGAATCATTCCAGCTGGTCGATGTGCAGAACATCCGCACCATTGATATTCCCACAGCAGGGACCACCGAAAACCTGATCCTGACCGGTGACCAGAACCTGATCGACCTTGCTTACTCGGTGCGCTGGACCATCAAGGACCCCAAGCTGTATCTGTTCCAGCTCGCCGATCCTGAAGAAACCATCCGCGAGGCGGCGGAGGCATCGATGCGGGCCAGCGTGGCCGAGGTGACGCTCGATGATGCGATCGGTCCGGGCCGGATCGAGGTTGAACAGAGCGTCGAGGCGCGGATGAAGGATCTGCTCGACAGCTATCGTTCGGGCATCGAGGTGCAGGGCATCGCGATCAAGAAAGCCGATCCACCCGAAGCGGTGAACGAGGCGTTCAAGGCCGTCTCTGCCGCGCAACAGGAAGCACAGACCTTCCTCAACGAAGCGCGCGCCTATGCGCAACAGTTGACCGCTGCCGCGCAGGGCGAAGCTGCGGCCTTTGACAAGGTCTACGAAGAATATCGTCTGGCGCCCGATGTGACGCGGCGACGCATGTATTACGAAACAATGGAGCGGGTGCTGTCCAAGCTTGACAAGACGATCATCGAAACCGGCAATGTGACGCCGTATCTGCCGCTGCCCGAGTTGCGCAAGCGCGCACAGGTCGCCGCGCCAGAGGCAGCCGCGCCCGCACCTGCGACGGGAGGCAGCTGATGTCTGTTTTTCAACGTCCAATCCTGTGGCTGGCACTTGCCGCCGTGGTGCTTATCGGCCTGATGAGTTCGGTTGCCATCGTGCCCGAATCCAAACAGGCGGTGATCGTGCGCTTCGGCCAGCCGGTGCGCACCTTCAACGTTTATCGCGAGAATGAAGAGTTTGGCCAGACCGGCGCCGGGCTGATCGCGCGCATTCCGTTTGCCGAACAGATTGTCTGGATCGACAAGCGCGTTATGGACATCGAGATGGAACAGCAGCAGGTGCTGTCCACCGACCAGTTGCGGCTTGAGGTCGATGCCTATGCGCGCTTCCGCATCGTCGACCCTGAGCGGATGTATGTGTCAGCCGGGAGCGTCGAACGGGTGGCCGCCGAACTGCGGCCAATCCTTGGCTCGGCGCTGCGTAACGAGCTTGGCAAGCGCCAGTTTGCCGCATTGCTGAGCCCCGAACGCGGCGGCATCATGGACCGCATCCAGGCCGGTCTCGACCGGATCGCCTCGCAGTACGGCGCGCAGATTGTCGATGTGCAGATCAAGCGCGCCGATCTGCCGCAGGGCACGCCGCTGCAGAGCGCGTTCCAGCGGATGCGCACCGCGCGTGAGCAGGAAGCGCGCACGATCACCGCGCAGGGCCAGAAGAATGCCCAGATCATCCGCGCAGAGGCCGATGCGAGCGCATCGCGCACCTATGCCAACAGCTTTGGCAAGGATGCGTCATTCTACGAATTTTATCGCGCCATGCAGAGCTATGAGCGGACGTTCCTTGGCGGGTCAGGCGAGACTTCAATCATCCTGTCGCCCGACAACGAGTATCTGCAACAGTTTCAGGGGCGCAGCAGCCGATAGGCGGCAACCGGCGGTCGTCACCTGACGTATCTGCCGGGTTCCCATTCAATCTGCGTTAAGGCGCGGGTTGCAAACCGGTATACCAGAGGTTCGTGTCAAGGGTGACGCGCTGGGGAGCCGGTCTGACGCGTAGACTTAACTGAAGAGGACTCCACACGTGCGATACGCTTATGCAGTGACGACAGCCCTTTTGCTTGGTGGCAGCACCATCGTACTGGCCACCGGCCAGCCGCTTGGCGCACAGGTTGCCCAAAACGACCAGGCCGCGATGCAGGCGGCAACGCCGCGTGCCGGTGCGCCGATGAGCTTTGCAGACCTCACCGAACAGCTACAGCCGGCCGTGGTCAACATCTCCACCCGGCAGCGGGTGCGCGTGCCAAACAATCCGTTTGCCGGAACGCCCTTTGGCGGCCTGTTCGGCGATCAGGGCGCGGGCGGCACCACCACGCGTGAGGCGCAGTCGCTCGGCTCGGGCTTCATCATTTCGTCAGACGGCTATGTCGTGACCAACAACCATGTCGTGGCCGCCGAAGGCCGCGCGGTGGTCGAGGCGATCACCGTCACCATGCCCGACGGCACCGAATATCCGGCGCGTTTGATCGGGCGCGACCCGCAGTCTGACCTTGCCGTTCTCAAGATCAACGGCACAACGCCCTTTCCGTTCGTGCGCTTTGGTGATTCGACCAAGACCCGCGTCGGCGACTGGATCATCGCCATCGGCAACCCGTTCGGTCTGGGCGGCACGGTGACCTCGGGCATCATCTCTGCGGTGTACCGCAACACCGGCCAGGGCGGCGCTTACGACCGCTATCTGCAGACCGATGCGGCGATCAATCGCGGCAATTCGGGCGGGCCGATGTTTGACCTCAATGGCAATGTCATCGGCATCAACAATGCCATCATTTCGCCGACCGGCGGCAGTGTCGGCATCGGCTTTGCCATTCCGGCAGAAGTCGCCGCACCGATTGTTGACAAGCTGCGCAGCGGCAGCGCGATCGAACGCGGTTATCTGGGCATCGGCATCCAGCCGCTGACCGACGATCTTGCAGCCTCGCTTGGCCTTCCCAAGCGGCGCGGCGAATTCGTGCAGCGCATCGAGCCCGGCCAACCCGCAGAAGCGGCAGGCATCAAGGCCGGCGATGTCGTGCTGTCGATTGACGGCAAGGATGTGACGCCCGATCAGACGCTGTCGTTTATCGTCGCCAATATCGCACCGGGCAAGCGTATTCCGGTGGTGCTGATCCGCAATGGCCAGCGCATGAACGTGACCGCAACCGTCGGCAAACGCCCGAGCGAGGAAGAACTGGCCGCGCAGAGCTTCAGCCCCGAGGCGGCAGAAGATTTCTCCGACCAGGATGACCAGAACAGCGAGCAGGCGACCCGCAAGGCTCTGGGCATGGTCGTCACTGACCTGACCCCGCAGATCGCGCGGCAGGTTGGCGTGCCCCCCGAACTGAAGGGCGTTGTCGTTGCGGCGGTCGATCCGTCGGCGGATGCTGCGACCAAGGGCATCCGGCGCGGTGATGTGATCCTGTCGATCAACAACCGCGCGGTCGCCACCCCGGCTGATGTCGACCGGGTGATCGCCGAGGCGCGCGCAGCCAACCGTGAAGCGGTGCTGCTGCAGGTGCAGCGGCGCGGCGGCCCGTCGCAGTTCCAGCCGGTGCGCCTGCGCGCCAATTAAGGCACGCGCTGATCAGTGAACATGTGTTCGGGTGGTGCCAATGGTGCCGCCCCACACTTCCCGTAAGCGTCAACTTGTCTTGTCCCACCGGCCTGCATAGGGTCGCCTGCGAAAGTCCAGATTCACAAGGGACTTAGCAGGAGAAGACGACGATGGGCAGAATTGCAATTGTAACCGGCGGCACGCGCGGTATCGGCGAGGCAATCAGCCTCGCGCTCAAGGATGCCGGGGCCACGGTGATTGCCAGCTATGGCGGCAACGACGATGCGGCGCGCGCCTTTGCTGACCGGACCGGCATCGCGGTGCAAAAATGGGATGTGGGCGAGCATCAGCCCTGCCTCGACGCTGTAACCAAGATTGAGGCCGACCACGGCCCGGTTGATATCCTCGTCAACAATGCCGGCATAACCCGCGACGCCACCATCATGAAGATGACCTGGGACCAGTGGGACGAGGTGATTCGCGTCGATCTGACCGGTTGCTTCAACATGGCCAAGGCGTGTTTTCCGGGCATGCGCACCCGCGGCTGGGGACGGATCGTCAACATTGGCTCGGTCAACGGTCAGGGCGGCCAGATCGGACAGGTCAACTATGCCGCTGCCAAATCGGGCATCCACGGCTTCACCAAATCGCTGGCGATGGAGGGCGCGCGCTACGGCGTCACCGCCAACGCGATCGCGCCGGGCTATATCGCGACCGAAATGCTCTCCACCATCCCGCAGAATGTGATGGACAAGATCGTCGCACAGATCCCCGTCGGGCGACTCGGCAACCCGGAGGAAATCGCGCGCGGGGTGGTCTTCCTGACCGGCGAGGAGGCTGCGTTCATCACCGGATCAACGCTGTCGATCAACGGCGGCCAGCATATGTATTGATGCGCGCGCGCGCCGGTCGCTTTACAGGCCCGCGCGCGTTGCCATCAGGCGCTCTGGATATAATCGCGCAACGCCGCCGCCTCGCTTTCGATCTTGTCGATCCGGTATTTGACCAGATCGCCGATCGAGACGAATCCGACGAGCCTGCCCTCATCGATGACCGGCAGGTGGCGGATGCGGCGGCGTGACATCAGCGACAGCGCTGACATCACCGGGGTGTCCGATGTCACGGTGATCGGCGGTGCGGTCATCGCTTGCTCCACCGGTTGGTCAAGCACATCGGGGCCGATGGCGTGCAGGCGGTAGATCAGGTCGCGTTCGGAAAAGATGCCGACCACCTCGTCGCCGCGCACGATGGGCAGCGCACCGATCCGCTTTTCGGCAAGCAATGTCGCGGCATCGCGAACGCTGCTTTCACAACTGCACGAAAAGACGGTGCCGTCGCGGGCGGAAAGAATGGTGGCTATGGTCATGACGCGCGCTCTCCCAAAAGGCCTGGCCCCTTGTGGTGCGGCAGCAGCGCATTCAGATGCGGCACGAGCGACTCAAGCAAATGCAATCGTCCCATGAAATCTATGTAAATGGAAGGCGTCACTGCCTATATCACGCTCATGCCCAGATTTTCCAACCTCGACGATCCCGAATATGCCCGCTTTGCCTGGGGCCGCTACTGGCGGCTGATGGGCTGGATGGCGCTGATCACACTGGCGGTGATCGTCATTTCGCTTGCCATTCTCTATGCCATGAACGGCATGGTTTCGATCCATCTGTATATCGCGGGCGCGCTCGGCATCGGCTTCACCATGCTGCTGACCTCGGCGCTGATGGGGCTGGTGTTCCTCTCCAGCGGCACCGGCCACGACGAATCGATTGACGATGCGCTTGATCCCGACGTTTCGTAAGGCAGCTGCATGATGACTGATTCGAAAGCCAGCGATGGCGTGCGCCTCACCGATTGCCGCGAGCCCGTACTGCGCGTCGTGCCTGCGCCTGCCGATATCAATTCCAATGGCCATATCTTTGGCGGCTGGGTGCTGGCGCAGATGGACATAGCGGGCGGGATCGTCGCCAGCCGCGAGGTGAGCGGGCCGTGCGCGACGGTAGCGATCGAGGCAATGCAGTTCATCGCGCCGATCCTTCTGCGCGACATCATCTCGGTCTATGCCGAGGTCGAACGGGTTGGGCGCACCTCGATCTGTATCCGCATCGACGTGATCGCAACGCGCAGCCGGGCCGAGGAACAGGTGCGCGTGACCAGCGGCCTGTTCACCTTCGTCGCGCTCGACGACAACCACCGCCCCCGGCCGATCGCGCGGGACGGGACGACGGCATAGGGCGACGTTCTGTTATCCGGCGAACGCCGGAGCCCGGAGTGAGGTTGCGCACCATCGCCCCTGGATTCCGGCGTTCGCCGGAAAACGTCATTGTTTGCGCAAGTCCGTCATCAAGGTCGCCACTGTCTGAAGCAGCAGAGCGATATCGCCCTCGCGCGACAGCTGGTGATCGCCGTCCTTGATCAACAGCAGCTGCACGTCGGTGGTGCGCAGCTGCTTTTGCGTCTCCAGCGCATATTGCCATGGCACATCGGGGTCAGCCTGGCCCTGGATCAGCCGCACCGGGCAATCGATGGCGATCTCGCCGATCAGCACCCGGTTGCCCTCGCCCGATTGCCAGAAGCTGCGCGTCGTCACCATCGGCTCGGGGCCATAATCGCTGGGCTTTTCGAGGCGACCTTCGGTGAGGATCGTCATTTTCTCATCCTGGCTGAAGCCCCACATCGTGAAATCGGGCGCGGCGGCGATGCCGACGATCCCCGCCACCCGGGCAGGCCGGGCAAGCGCCACCAGCAGCGCCAGCCAGCCGCCCATCGACGATCCGATCAGCAGCACCGGACCCTCAACGATCGTGTCGATCAGCGCCAGCGCATCATCGCGCCAGTCGGCCAACCCCTGCTCCTCAAACGCGCCCCCACTTTCGCCGCAGCCGGCATAATCAAAGCGCAGCATCGCAAGGCCTTGGGCCCCCGCCCAGCCATCAAGCGCCAGCGCCTTGGTGCCGGTCATGTCCGACGCATAACCGGGCAGAAACACCAACGTCGGCGCGCCGCTACGCTGCTCTGCTGCACGGCGGTGGTGATAGACAAGACGCGGCCGGTCGGCGCGGTCAAGGAAGCGGTGGCTGGGCTGATTGGTCATATCGCGCGGCTTAGCCGAAGGGTGCCCGCTGCGCCAGAGCGGGTGCGTGCGCAGCCGCCCGGATCAATCGCGCAGGAAAATCGCTTCGATGGGCAGGTCGAACAGATCAGCAATGCGGAATGCCAGCGGCAGCGAGGGGTCGTATTTGCCGGTTTCGATGGCGTTGACGCTTTGGCGCGAGATCGCCAGCGCATCGGCGAGGTCGCCTTGCGTCCAGTCACGCTCGGCGCGCAGCACTTTCAGCCGGTTCTTCATCAGCAGGGGCCAGGATCGCCAAAGCCGAAGCGGTTGGCCAGTTGACCTACCATCAACCCGCCGCACCACATCGGGAAGACATAAAATACCGCCATACGCGGCACGGCCTGGGTGAAGAGTTCGAGAATTCCCCACACGCTGGTTATCGCAAGCGTTAAACCGGTCGCGACCAGAAACTTGCGCACCTCCAGCATCCGCAGATACTCATCGTCAAGCTCGATCAGCAGCCGCGCCATCGCCCACAGCCAGCCCAGCACAGCAAGGCCCGGCAGCAGCGCCATGGCGATGGTCAACGCACTCGCCGGTGCATCATCGGGGATGATCGCGCTCGCCAGTGCAATCGACACGAGATAGAGAACCGTGATGGGAATGAAGCGACGGATGTAGCGGCGCATCGCAGGGTTGGCGCTGGCCTTCATCGCTCAGACCCGCCCATGGCGAAGGCAGCGGTTGGCGCCGAACATCGTGGTCACCGCGAAGACCGGCATGACGATGAGCATCGTGCGCACGACATCGTCGGCAATGAGTCCGCTGCGGCTGAGGACGGCGAGCACGATGAGCGCCAGCGCCCAGCATATCGCTTTGGTGAGAATCTGCATTGGTCAAGCTCCCTTGATTAGATGTAAAGGAACATTGTCT
Source organism: Blastomonas sp. (assembly GCF_041747255.1). Lineage (GTDB taxonomy): Bacteria > Pseudomonadota > Alphaproteobacteria > Sphingomonadales > Sphingomonadaceae > Blastomonas. The sequence goes on from NZ_JBGTFM010000288.1 coordinate 8,684, forward strand.
TTTGATCGCTGTTTTGTCAAGTACCCTTGATAAAAAGCTTGGCGTGCTTGTCGTAGAATGCCAGCTGCGGCCGGACCATGCTGCCGCCCAGCCTCTCGACTTGACCGCGCTGTCATGGCTATAGCTGGAATACCAGCACAGCGGCAGGAGACCACTTGCATGACCGACATCTTCCTTGGCCTTGGGGGCGGCGAACGGCAGTCGCTGGTGCTGCGCCGCGCCAACCGGCATGGTCTGATCGCGGGCGCGACCGGTACCGGCAAGACGGTGACGCTGCAGGGCATCGCGGAGAGCTTTTCGGCCATCGGGGTGCCGGTTTTCGTCGCCGATGTGAAAGGCGATCTGGCGGGCATCGCCATGGCCGGATCCCCCACGCACAAGAACCACGACCGGCTGGTCGCGCGCGCAGCAGAGATCGGCCTTGCCGACTTTGCCTATTCAGACAATCCGGTGGTGTTCTGGGATCTCTATGGCGAGCACGGCCACCCCATCCGCACCACGATCACCGAAATGGGTCCGTTGTTGCTCGCCCGGCTGATGGGTTTGAATGACACGCAGGAGGGCGTGCTCAACATCGCCTTCCGTTTTGCCGATGAGCAGGGGTTGCTGCTGCTCGACCTATCTGATCTGCAATCGGTGCTGGCTTATACAGCGGAGCACGCAAGCGAGCTTTCGGCGCGGTTCGGCAATGTTACCAAGGCCAGCGTCGGCACGATCCAGCGCCAGCTGCTGCAGCTCGACGCGCAAGGCGCGGCAGAGTTTTTTGGTGAACCCGCGCTGGAAATCGATGACTTTATCCGCTGCGACGATCAAGGTCGCGGCATCGTCAACGTGTTGGCCGCCGAGAAGCTGATGCACAGCCCCAAGCTGTATGCGACCTTCCTGCTGTGGCTGCTGTCCGAACTGTTCGAGACCCTGCCTGAAGTCGGCGACCCGGAAAAACCCAAGCTCGTGTTTTTCTTCGATGAGGCGCACCTGTTGTTCGATGATGCGCCGCCCGCGCTTGAGGCAAAGATCGAACAGGTCGTGCGCCTGATCCGATCAAAGGGTGTGGGCGTCTATTTTGTCACGCAAAACCCCATCGACATCCCTGAAAAGATCGCGGGCCAGCTGGGCAACCGGGTGCAGCACGCGCTGCGCGCCTTCACCCCGCGCGACCAGCGGGCGATCAAGGCGGCGGCGGATACGTTCCGCATCAACCCCGAACTCGATGTCGCCACCGCGATCACCGAGCTAAAGGTCGGCGAGGCTTTGGTATCGACGCTGCTCGAGGATGGTGCGCCGTCGATCACCCAGCGCACGCTGATCAGGCCGCCGCGATCCCGGCTGGGGCCAGTGACGCCGAAGGAACGCGCGATCATCCAGTCGATATCGCCGCACGACGGCAAGTATGACACGCGAATCGAGCGCGAATCGGCGATGGAGGTGCTCGCGCAAAAAGCCATCGATGCCGCTGCCGTCGCCGAGGAGGTTGAGGCAAAAGGCAAGGAAGCGGTGGCGAAGCAGCCGCGCAAGACCACATCGATCTGGGCCAAGGCGGGCAATGCCGCAGCAGGCGCCGCCGCCGCCTCGGCCGGGGCGATGATCGCAGGCGCGATCACCGGCAAGAAAAGCCGCGCCAACCCCAAAGCGACTGCGGCCAGCGCGGCCGCGGGCACCATCGCCACCGAGATCGGCAAGAGCTTCGGCTTCCCGGGTCTGGGGCGCTTCGCCCGCAACCTGATGGGCGGCCTGATGCGTTGAGGGGCTTGAGGCCGTTTCCGTTCTCCGGCGAAGGCCGGAGTCCAGCGGCGGGTTTGTACAATGGGAGCTGACGCTACCTTCGCACGCACGTCCCTCGACTGCGCTCGGAACAGACGGATGAGCTATGCTGCTCCAAGGCAACGGCTGAAAACAGCAATTCCTTGCCGTGTTCCCGAGCGCAGTCGAGGGTCGTTGCGCCACCCCTGGCGACATAATCCTGTCGCAACGACACGTCGCATTGCAGACGCTCCTGGATTCCGGCGGTCGCCGGAAAACGGGAATATAAAGCACTCCACTCCCCCACGACCCACAAAAAATGGCCGGGATGTTGCCATCCCGGCCTTGAGTTGTCAGTTCGCAGGAGGAACCTCTTGAGGTCTGCGGCGGGGCTAGCAAAATCCGCCGCAGACCAAACTTTCAAACCCTAGTAATTATAAGCCCGTTCACCGTGCTCGCCGAGGTCGAGCCCTTCGCGCTCGATATCTTCGGAGACGCGCAGTCCAGTAACCAGCTTGGCGATGTAAAAGGCGATGGCCGAGCCGACCCCGGCCCAGACGATGGCAACGGCGACGGCCATGATCTGGATGACCAACTGGCCGCCAAGATCATAGTCCTCAGCCCCCGGGCCACCCAGCGCGGGCAGCATGGTGACAGCCGTGCCGATCGAGCCGACGATGCCGCCAAGGCCGTGGATCCCAAACGCGTCAAGCGAGTCGTCAAAGCCCATCTTCGGCTTCATCTTCATCACGAACACACAGCAGACAACGCCAGCCAGCGCGCCAAGCAAGACCGCGCCGAACGGCCCGGAGTTGCCCGCTGCCGGCGTGACCGCGACCAGTCCGGCGATTGCACCGGAGCATGCGCCGAGCAGCGATCCCTGATGGCCGATGGCCTTTTCGGTGAGCATCCAGAACAGCACCCCGGCTGCCGTGGCGACAAGCGTGTTGATCAGCGCCAGACCCGCCGAGCCGTTGGCTTCCAGCGCAGAGCCTGCGTTGAAGCCGAACCAGCCCACCCACAGCAAACCGGTGCCGATTAGCGTCATGGTCAGCGAGTGCGGGGCCATCACATCCTTCTGATAGCCCAGACGCTTGCCCAGGATGATCGCACCAACCAGCGCCGATACGCCTGCGTTGATATGCACCACGGTGCCACCAGCAAAATCGAGCGCGCCCCAGTCGAACAGCAGGCCGGTGGTTTCAGGCGTTGCGCCCGCATACCAGACCATATGGGCGATCGGGAAATAGACGATGGTCAGCCAGACCAGCGCGAAGACCATGAGCGCGGAAAACTTCATCCGCTCAACCAAGCCGCCGATCACCAGCGACACCGTGATAGCAGCGAAGGTCATCTGAAAAGCGATGAACACGAACTCGGGTATCACCACCCCGTCGGTGAAGGTTGCGACAGTCGAATCCGCCGTCACCCCTGCAAGGAAGAACTTGCCGGTCGAGATGAACTGGTTGGCGTCGCCGCCAAAGGCGAGTCCATAGCCGTACATCACCCAGACGAGCATCGCGAGACTGGCAACCGCAATCACCTGCGTCAGCACCGATGCCATGTTTTTGGTGCGTACAAGGCCACCGTAGAACAACGCGAGGCCGGGCACGATCATAGCCATGACGAGCACCGTTGCGGTCATCATCCACGCCGTGTCGCCCTTGTCGGCAATCGCTGCAGCTTCGGCGGCGGCCTCAACCGCTTCGGCGACGGCGGGCGCTGCTTCGGCGATGTCTTCGGCGACTTCCTGCGCCCATGCCTGGGCAGAAACGATCAGCGAAAGCGCCGTGCCAGAGATGGCCGCGCCGATTTTGCGATATGGTGTCATCATTCCCCTTCCCCTCACAGCGCGGTATCGCCGGTCTCGCCGGTGCGGATGCGTGTCGCCGCCGCCAGATCGAGAACGAAAATCTTGCCGTCGCCGATGGATTGCGTGTCCGCAGCCGCCTGAATGGTCTCCACCACCTGCGCGGCGATGTCGTCGCTCGCGGCAACTTCCAGCTTCAGCTTGGGCACCATGTTGGTGGCATATTCTGCGCCGCGATAAATCTCGGTCTGGCCCTTTTGCCGACCGAAGCCCTTGACCTCGGTCACCGTCATGCCGGCGATGCCCAGCGCGGTCAGTGCCTCGCGAACCTCGTCCAGCTTGAACGGTTTGATGATGGCAATGATGAATTTCATTACGCCCCCTTTGTTATTTTGTTGCGCAGCTTCCCCGCGCTAACTCACAAAGCTACGCAATCCGCGTGCCAAACACGGATTCGGCGGATTCCTAACGAAAAGTTAAACCTGCCCGGAGCGCGGGCAGTTCAATTTTTGTGCAGTTGCGAAGGGATGCGTAAAAAATAGGCAGCAACGGCTCGGGTTGGTGCCATTTTCCAACCTTGTTCTCAGGCGAAAGCCTGAGCCCGAGGGCCATATTTTACCAAGCCGCTCTGGATCCCGGGTCAGGCCAGGAAAAACCGGCGTTCAGACGTCGGTATGGCCCGCCAATATGTCCTGAGCGCGCGGCGCATCTTCGGGCAACACCATCAGCCGCGCCGGGGTCATGAAGCCCAGACCCAGCCCGGCCATGCCGCCATCGAAGATATGCGCATCAATGCCGTTTGCGCCGAGCGTCAGCCGTGCCACCTCGGCCTCGATGCGGTCAGCATATTCGGCAATCGCCTGCAGCCCCATGTGTTCAGCGGTCCGTATCGGTGAAATAGCGCGTGGTCGGAGTGGTCGGCAAGCCGTCGATCGAGCGGCTGCGCCTGGCGGCCTGCTTCAGCCACGTCTCCGGGCTGCTCTGCCGATGCGCCTTTTTCAGCGTCTCGCGCTCGCGCTCATACTGCATGATCGGCACGCCCCAGCCGCAGCTGGTCTGCACGCTGTCGACCGCGATATTGAAGATCTGCCGCGTACCCGGCAGCATCGTGAAATGCGCCGCCAGCGCGTCCCAACCATCGTCCTGCGGCAGCACCGGCACCCCCCGGCCATAGATGCGCAGGATCAGCGCGGGATTTTCAAAGGCGCAGAACATGATCGTGATCCGCCCGTCGGCCACCAGATGCGCGTGCGTCTCATTGCCCGATCCGCCAAGATCGAGATAGGCGACGCGCCCCGCATCAAGCACGCGAAACGCATCATAGCCCTTGGGACTAAGATTGATCCGCGCACCAGCTGCCGCCGTAGCCACGAAAAACACCGGCTGGCGCGCGATAAAGGCAATGTGCTTGTCGGTGAGGTTATCAGTAAAATCAGACATTGCCTACCTGTGGGCGATGATCGCACACGGCGCAAGGGCGCAGCCCTTCCCACGCCCCGTTTCGCTCCCCCTTTCCCCGCCGCGCAAAAGCCGATAACGCGTGGCTCATGACCACTGCCCCAGCTGCCGCAACCACCGGCATTCCGCGTTCCATTTTCGTGCTGGCCGTATTTTATGGCGGCATGGTCTGTCTCGCGGGGGTGCTGGGCAACAAGCAGGTCTCCATCGGCCCGCTGGCGGTGGAGGCGGGGATTTTCGCCTTCCTGCTGCTCGTTGTCCTTTCCAGCGCGGTGGCGGAACTACACGGACGCGCGGTCGCCAACAGCCTCGTCAAGTTCGGTTTCATCCCGCTGCTGTTTTCGATGGTGCTGTCTTGGATCGTCTGGTTTTTGCCCGCATCGGCAGAGATGCAGCCTGAAAACGCCGCCGCTATCCAGCTGATCCTGGGCGCGACCGGGCGTATCTGGGCGGCGGGCATCTGCGCTTACGGCGTCTCGCAGTTTCTTAACGTCTATATTTTCGCGCGGCTGCAAAACATGCCGGGACGGTTGCTGGCGGTGCGCGGCGTGATCGCATCGGCGCTCTCGCAGATTGTCGACACGCTGATCTTTGTCACCATCGCCTTTTATGGCGTGTTCCCTATCGGCCAGCTGCTCGTCGGCCAGATGATCGCCAAGGTGGTGCTGTCAATCGTGCTGGTGCCATTCCTGATTGTGTTCTTCGTGCGGCTGGGCAAAAGGCTCGACGCATGACCCCCGTTCACACATCTGGCCATATTCACGACCCGGCGATGCTCGCCAAAGCCGAAACGCTGACCGAGGCATTGCCGTATCTGCAGCGCTATGCGGGCAAGAGCTTCGTCGTCAAATATGGTGGCCATGCGATGGGCGACCCTGAACTGGCGCGCGATTTTGCCGAAGATGTCGTGCTGCTCAAAGCGGTCGGTATCAACCCGGTGGTGATCCACGGCGGCGGCCCGCAGATCGGCGCGATGCTCAAGCGCGTCGGGGTTCAGTCACAATTTGTCGACGGCCTGCGCGTCACTGATGCCGAAACCGCGAGCATTGCCGAGATGGTGCTGGGCGCGATCAACAAGGAACTGGTCACCTGGATCGCGGCGGCGGGTGGCAAGGCGATCGGCATCAGCGGCAAGGATGCAGGCTTTGTCCGCGCCAGCAAGGTCGAGCGCACAATCCGCGACCCGGAAAGCAACATTGAGCGCGCGGTTGACCTGGGCTTTGTCGGCGAACCCCGGCACATCGACTGCAGCGTGCTCAAGACCATCTCGGATGCAGGCATGATCCCGGTGGTCTCACCGATTGGCGTGGGCGAAGATGGCCAGACCTACAACATCAACGCCGATACGATGGCCGGCGCCGTTGCTGCCGCTTTGGGGGCATCGCGGTTGTTTCTGCTCACCGATGTCGCAGGGGTGCTGGACAAGAACAAGGCGCTGCTCGCCGACCTGACCCCAGCCGATATCGCCGCGCTGCGCGACGACGGCACGATCATGGGCGGCATGGTCCCCAAGCTTGAAACCTGCGTCCACGCGGTCGAACAAGGGGTGGACGCGGCGGTTGTGCTCGATGGCCGGGTGCCGCATGCGATGCTGCTGGAAATCTTCACCTCGCGCGGGGCGGGCACGTTGATACGAGTTTAGGGATCAGGGTTTAAGCATCCAGGTTTAGGCAAGTGCAATTGCAACCCGGTACAACCGGTGTTATATCTGCATAATACACGTAGCTTCAAAGGCGTCTCAATGAACACTCTGCTCGATGTGATTAACCTGATCCTGAATTTTGCGCTGATGATCATCATTGTGCAGATCGTGCTGTCATGGCTGATCGCGTTCAACGTCATCAGCATGCACAATGATTTCGTGCGACAGTTCAGCGATTCTCTTTTTCGGCTCACCGAACCCATTTACCGGCCCATCCGCCGCATCCTGCCCGATTTTGGCGCGCTTGATCTGGCGCCGATGGTGGTGATTTTGCTGATCTACATCATCCAGGGGCTGATCGGCGAATATGCACGCCCCCTCGTCAACGGCGTTTAACATCGCGCTTTAAACCGGTCGCCCCGCCAGATGCGCATGGGTGATCGCCACCGCCAGCGCGTCTGCCGCGTCGGGTCCGGCAATCTGCACGCCGGGCAGCAACCGCTGAACCATCGCATCAATTTGCGCCTTTTCTGCCGCGCCGGTGCCGACGATGGCTTTCTTGACCAACCGCGGCGCATATTCGCCGACAATCAAGCCAGCGCGCGCGAGGCCCAGCAGCAGGCTCCCACGCGCCTGCACCAACTTGAGCGTCGTTTGCGGGTTCTTGTTGACGTAGATTTCCTCGATGGCCGCGCTGGCGGGACGGTATTGCCCGAGGATCGTAACAAGCGCGGTATCGAGTTCAAGCAACCGCGCAGGCAGCGCTGCCTTGGCGTTCGTCCTGATCTGGCCGTTGGCGATATGGCTCAGTCGATTGCCCTGCGCACAGATCACCCCCCAGCCAGTGGTGCCCAGCCCGGGGTCGATGCCGTGGATGATCACTCGAAAAGCCCCTCACCTTTAGGGGAGGGGTTGGGGTGGGGGCGTGGATAGCCCTCCCATCGATCCGGCAAGGCCTGCAATTTTTCGAAAATGAGATCGAGAACTGCCTCTAGGCTCCGGCCCACTTCGTAATTGGTGAACCGCATGGTTATATAGCCCATGTCCGCTAATCTAGCATCGCGTTTAGCATCCCGCACTGGATCATGTGTGTCGCCATCCACCTCGACGATAAGCCCCTTTGACGGGCAAAGAAAATCGCAAATGATTGGCCCGATCACAGATTGGCGTCGAAATTTATAGCCGCCCAGTTGGGAGCTCTTGAGATACTTCCAAAGAATGATTTCGAAGGGCGTCGGGTTGTTGCGCAGCTCCCGGGCGAACTCGGCTAGCTTTACGTGATTGGTCATTCCCCACCCCAACCCCTCCCCTGAAGGGGAGGGGCTCTTCTTTGAAAGCTAGCCCAGCTTCTCCATCACCTCGTCAGAGACCTCGTAGTTGCCCCACACGGTCTGCACATCATCGTCATCGTCGAGCGTGTCGATCAGCTTGAACAGTGTCTGCGCGTCAGCCTCGGTGACATCGACCTTGACCTGCGCCCGCCAGGCGAGCTTGACGCTTTCTGCCTCGCCCAGCGTCTTCTCCAGCGCGCCGGAAACCTCGTGCAGGTCTTCCATGTTGGTCCAGATGTCGTGGCCGTCTTCAGTGGATTCGATGTCGTCGGCGCCCGCTTCCATCGCGGCTTCCAGCACCTTGTCCTCATCGCCCGCGCTGGCGGGATAGCTTATCAGCCCCATGCGATCAAAGCCGTGGCTAACCGCGCCCGATGCGCCCAGGTTGCCGCCGTTCTTGCTGAACGCGGTGCGCACGTTGGTGGCGGTGCGGTTGCGGTTGTCGGTCAAGGCCTCAACGATCAACGCGATGCCGCCCGGGCCATAGCCTTCGTAACGGATTTCCTCGTAATCCTCGCCCCCAGCAGCCGCAGCCTTGTCGATCGCGCGCTGGATGTTGTCCTTGGGCATCGACTGCGCCTTGGCGGCATTGACTGCAAGCCGCAGACGCGGGTTCATGTCAGGATCGGGCATGCCCATCTTGGCCGCGACGGTGATTTCGCGGCTGAGCTTGGAAAACATCGCCGAGCGCTTTTTGTCCTGCGCGCCCTTGCGATGCATGATATTCTTGAATTTGCTATGGCCTGCCATGGCGGTGTCTGCCTGCTATTGCTGGAAAAAAATGCGGGTGTGCGCCCTTACATCAGCAGAGCACATACTGGCAAGCCGGGGGCAAGCCGAGCAAGGTTAGCCCAGCCCCAGCGCGGATTTATAGGTGTCCAGGATCGCTTCCATCTCCTGCCGGTCGTGCGGCTCCATTTTGCGCAGACGCACGATCTGGCGCATGATCTTGGGGTCATAACCCTGTGACTTGGCTTCGGCATAGGTATCGCGGATGTCATCGGCGACGCCCTTTTTCTCTTCTTCCAGCCGCTCGATACGCTCGATGAACAGCCGCAGTTGGTCGTCGGCGCTGATGGTGTCGCTCATGTAATGGATGCCTCTTGCGTGAATGTGGCCCGGGCGAATCCGCCGGGCGGTGAATCGAGGAGCGGACCCTTAATGGTCGGGCGCGTTCTTCGCCACGCTTTCCTTCATCCGCGCCAGCTGATCTTCGCTTGCCTCACCCTGATACCGCGCTCTCCACTCGGCAAAGTCCATGCCGTAGATCAGGCGGCGCGCGGCATCGCGGTTGTCCGCGCCGCCTGCGTCCATCACCCAGTCGGCAAGGCAGTTGCGGCAGAACCCCGCCAGCCCCATCAGATCGATGTTCTCGGCGTCAGGACGGCGCCGCAAGTGCCGGATAAGGCGGCGGAACGCTGCTGCGGCAATATCATCGGGGATATCGATATCGCTATTTGATGTCGGGCTGTTCATTGACTTTTTTCCATATCCGTTTTGCGATTGCCATAATGCTGGCCTAAGCCTGCGGGCATGGACATCGCCGCTACGGAAGGTGGGCAGCGACATCCGGATTGCAGGGGAATGATGTGAGCAGGACTATCGTCAAGCGCAGCCGCAAGGTCAAGATTCTCGCAACGCTCGGACCCGCCAGCAACACGCCCGAGATGATCGAGCGGCTCTATCGTGCCGGTGCCGATGCGTTCCGCGTCAACATGAGCCACGGCGACCACGCCACCCACGCCAATACGATCAACACCATCCGCCAGCTTGAGACCAAGTTGCAGCGACCAATCACAATCCTGTGCGATCTGCAGGGGCCAAAGCTGCGCGTCGGCACGTTTGTGGGCGGCAAGGCGTTTTTGAAACATGGCCAGCATTTCACGCTCGATTCGAACCCCGCGCCCGGCAACGACGAACGCGCCTATTTGCCGCACAAGGAGATTTTCGCTGCGCTGGGCAAGGGGCAGCGGCTGCTGATCGATGATGGCAAGATGGTGCTGCGCGTGCTGCGGCCCGGCGAGACCGAAATCCTGTGCTCTGTCGAGGTCGGCGGGTTCATCTCTGATCGCAAGGGTGTCAACGTGCCCGATAGCCTGGTTCCGATGGCGGCGCTGACCGACAAGGACCGGCGCGATCTCGCCTTTGCGCTGGAAATGGGCACCGATTGGGTGGCACTGAGCTTCGTCCAGCGCCCCGACGATGTCGCCGAGGCGCGCAGCCTGATCGGCGGCAGGGCGGCGCTGATCGCCAAGATCGAGAAGCCAGCTGCGCTGACCTGCCTTGAAGAGATCATCGAACAGTCCGATGCAGTCATGGTCGCGCGCGGCGACCTGGGCGTCGAGATGGCACCTGAGGAAGTGCCGGTGATGCAAAAGCGCATCGTCGAGACCGCGCGCCGATCGGGCAAGCCGGTGGTGGTCGCGACGCAAATGCTCGAATCGATGATCACCAGCCCGTCGCCAACCCGCGCCGAAGTGTCCGATGTCGCCAACGCGGTCTATGACGGGGCCGATGCGGTGATGCTGTCGGCTGAAACCGCTGCGGGCGACTGGCCCGAGCTTGCGGTCAACATGATGGACCGCATCGCCGCGCAGGTTGAGAGCGACCCGGGCTTCGGCGCGCGCGTCCATTTCATCGAAACCCTGCCCGATGCGACCACGGCCGACGCACTGTCGGCGGCATGCGCCGAGATCGCCAACACGGTGCGGGTGAGCGCGGTGGTGTGCTTCACGCTCTCCGGCTCGACCGCGCGCCGCGTGTCGCGCGAGCGGCCTGCGGTGCCGATCATGGTGCTCACCCCGTCACGCGAGACCGCCCGCCGGGTCGGGCTGCTGTGGGGCGCCTATCCGGTAGTGACGCGCGACATCGGCAGCTTTGAGGAGATGATCGGCAAGGGCAAGCGCATGGCGCTGCGGCATGGCTTTGCAGAGGCTGGCGGCAAGTTCATCGCGCTGGCGGGGGTGCCGTTCGGCACGCCGGGATCGACCAACGTGCTCCACATCGTGACGCTCACCGGCGACGAGCTAAAAGGCTATACCGATTGATAGGTCAGCGGATGGGGAAATAGCGCGCGATCCCGGGTGAACAGTCGAGCGCCCATCTGCTGCGCCTGTACCAGCAGCAGTTCATCGAACGGGTCCTTGTGCGCAATGGGGGGCAACAGCGGCGTGGCGGCGGTTTCCGGGTCGAGCGGCAATATGTTGACATGCATGCGTCGCAGCGCTCCGAGCACCGGTGTGGGATCGCCCGGCCCTTTACGCTGTCCTGAACGGTAGAAACTGTGCCATTTCAGGCGGAGTTCCCAGATAGCGACCGCCGATACCGTCAGTTCATTTTCAGCCGACGTCAGCACTGCCAATTCACGCCCGGTCAGGGATTGCCGTTCGACCGCCAGCCAGTAAGCGATGTGCGTGTCGAGCAGCAGCCTCAATCGTCAAGGCCCAATACCCTGCGGCTGAAGGCCGGGTCATCAAAATTGTCCGGCAGCGCCGTGTTGCCGCCATCCCAGCCGATATCGGCCAGATATTGGTCCGCTGCGACGAAATCGAGCGTGCTGGCTTTTGAAGGCGCAGAAATTTCGGCCACAGGCCGGCCATAACGCGTGATCACCACGCGTTCTCCCCGCACAGCAGCGGCTATCGCTTCGGAAAAGCGGGCCTTTGCGTCTCGAATCGACATTTCCATTGAATATACTTACCATGAACTGTGACCATCATGTAGTCACAAAATCCAGCACACCGCGTGCGGCAAGCTCGGCTTGCAAGGTTGGCGCATCGCGAAAGACATGGCCCTGCAACCCGCAGGCGATGGCCGCATCGATGTTTTCCGGCCGGTCGTCGATGAACAGGCTGCGCGCCGGATCGATGCCGAAACGTGCGATGGCAAGCCGGTAGATCGCCGGATCGGGCTTCACCAGCTTTTCCACGCCGGAAACGACGATGTCCTCAAATAGATCGAACACGGGCGCGGTCGGGCGGAACTGATCCCAGAATTCCGCGCCGAAATTGGTGATGCCGAACAAGGGCACCCCCCGCGCCGCCAACGCCTCGACCAGGTCGATCATGCCGGGCACGGGGCCGGGAAGGCTATCGATGAAGTGGGTGGCATAGCGCCTGATCAGCATGTCGTACTGCGGGAACTCGGCGACACGTTCAGCCACCATATCGTCAGGTGATCGGCCTGCATCGTGCTGGCCATGCCATTCAGGAGTTACGATATTTGCGACAAACCAGTCCAGCTTGGCCCTGTCACCAAGCAAGGGCGCAAAGATGAGCCGCAGGTCCCAGCGATACAGCACCATGCCGACATCAAAGATCACGTTTTCAACAGGGTTGGTCATCGGCCGTTTCCTTGACCCATGCAAAAGGCCCCGGCGATCACCGGAGCCTTTCAAGAGCATTGCCAACGTGTGGGTAAGCCCGGTGCTTTCTTAAGCCGCCGGGCCGCGCAATCAACCCTGGCGGGCCTTGAAGCGACGGTTGGTCTTGTTGATCACATAGGTGCGGCCGCGACGACGGATCACGCGGTTGTCGCGGTGGCGATCCTTGAGCGACTTCAGCGAATTGCGAATCTTCATGACAAAGCCCTTGAACGAAAATGTCTGTACTAAAATGTCTTTGAGCCAGGAGCGGACAGGCATGCGGGCCAAAACGGCACCTGCACCCTGTTTTCCTTCCCTGCCGGAAAGCGGCGCAGTTACGTGGGCGGGTGGGTAAAGTCAAGCACGGCGGCGCGATCATACGCGCGAATTGTCGCAGCCGTGATGGCCATTCATCACCGGTTGCGATACGTCTGATACAGGCGGTGGGCAAATGATTGCAGCAAGGGCGCAGGAAATGACAAGAAACCACCGCATGACGGGCCGACGCGGGCTCACACTTCTGGCGCTCGGGCTGGTCATCGGCCTTGGCGGCTGCGTGTCACCGGCAGGACCGGTTGAGGCGGTACGGTTTGTCGCGGCGGAGCGGTTTGCAGAGCTTGGGCGCGGCCCGATTCGGGTGCAGACTGCGCTAGACCCGGACCGCGCGGGGCTTGAGTATCTGAGCTATGCAGCGGCTGTGGAGCGTGAGTTGCAACGGCTTGGCTATATGGTCGTGCCCCAAGGCGCAGCGTTGCCGCCCGGCGCGCAGACCGCGACCATCGATGTCGAGCGGTCTGTGCTTTCGCCGGTGGGCAACGGGCGCGGACCGGTGAGTATTGGCGTGGGCGGCGGCACCGGCGGCTTTCGTTCGGGAGTAGGGCTTGGCGTTGGCTTCAATCTGGGTGGCGGCCCCAAGGAGCGAATCGCCACTGAACTGCGCGCGGCAATTCGCGCCAGCGATGGCGCGGTGCTGTGGGAAGGTCGCGCGATGGTTGAGGCGAAAGCCGGCAGCCCGATGGCGCAAACCTCGCTCAACGCCAGCAAACTGGCCGAGGGGCTGTTTACCGACTTTCCCGGCGAATCCGGAGCGACTATCAGGGTGCCATGACCCATCACACCCCGGCCAGCATCAGCTGTGCGTTCGACTCCGGCAATATTGTCGTCCACTCCATCACCGCGCAGGCGACCGGCGGCTGGCGGGCGGAGCTATCAATCCGCAAGGACCGCGAATCGGATTTCTTCCAGTGGTTCCATTTCCGCGTCGCCGGGCAGCCGGGCGACATGCTCGAACTGGTGATCACCGGCTTGAAGGATTCAGCCTATCCCGGCGGCTGGCCCGGCTATCGCGCGTGTGTCAGCGAGGATCGTGATTTCTGGGGCCGCGCTGAGACCAGCTATGACGAGGCCGCAGGCGCGTTGACCATTCGGCATCAACTGATCAGCTCGCTTGCCTGGTTCGCCTATTTCGCGCCTTATTCGATGGAACGACACCATGATCTGGTCGCGGAGATCGCCAGCCGCCCCGGCGTGCTGCATCGTGAACTTGGCCAAAGCCTTGAAGGCCAGCCGATTGACTGCCTGCAAATGGGCCATGGCCCGGTGCAGGTCTGGCTTTACGGCCGGCAGCATCCCGGCGAGAGCATGGCCGAATGGTGGATGGAAGGCGCGCTCGAAAAGCTGACCGACCCCGCCGATCCGCATGCCCGGCTGCTGCGCGAGGCCTGCACGCTGCACATCGTGCCCAATATGAACCCGGACGGATCATGCCGGGGGCATTTGCGCACCAATGTCGCAGGCGTGAATCTCAACCGCGAATGGCATGCTCCAACCGCCGAACGCAGCCCCGAAGTGCTGTGCGTGTTAAACGCGATGGACCAGAGCGGCGTGCATTGGGCGATGGACGTGCATGGCGACGAGGCGATCCCGGCGGTGTTTATCGCAGGCTTTGAGGGCATCCCGGGCTGGACTGACGATCAAGGGGTGCGCTACAACCGGTTCCGCGATCTGCTCGCCAGCCGCACGCCCGATTTCCAGACCCGGCAGGGCTATCCCAAGGCACCTGCGGGCAAAGCCAATCTGGCAATGTCGACCAACCAGATCGCCAACCGCTTCACCGCCTCGCATGGCTGCGTGGCGATGACGCTGGAAATGCCGTTCAAGGACAACAATGACCTGCCCGATGCCGAACAGGGCTGGAGCCCGGAACGATCCAAGCTGCTGGCGCATGATTGCATGGCGGTACTGGCACAGATGGTGGCGGAAGCGGGCTGAGCGCAACGGCTATTCCGCCGCAAGCAGGTCTTCGGCACCGCCCAGATCAACCGAGACCAGGCGGCTGACCCCCTGTTCGACCATCGTCACGCCGAACAACCGGTGCATCCGCGCCATCGTCACCGCGTTGTGGGTGACGATCAGGTAACGCGTGTCGGTAACCCGCGCCATATGGTCAAGCAGGTCGCAAAACCGCTCGATATTGGCATCATCAAGCGGTGCATCGACCTCATCGAGCACGCAGATCGGGGCAGGGTTGGTAAGAAACAGCGCAAAAATGAGTGCGACTGCAGTCAGCGCCTGTTCGCCGCCCGACAGCAGGGTGAGCGATGACAGGCGCTTGCCCGGCGGCTGCGCCATGATTTCCAGCCCCGCCTCAAGTGGATCATCGCTGTCGACCAGCTCAAGATGGGCCTTGCCGCCGTCGAACAGCCGCGCGAACAGCTGCTGGAAATGCGCATCGACCGCCGTAAACGCTGCGAGCAGCCGCTGCCGCCCCTCGCGGTTCAGCGCGCCGACCGACCCGCGCAAGCGATGGATCGCCTCGACCAGCTCATCATGATCGCAGCGCATCTGGGTAATTTCGGTCTCCAGCGCGGTGAGCTCATCGGCGGCGATCAGGTTGACCGCCCCCAGCCGCTCGCGCGCCTCGCTCAACCGGTCGTGTTCGCTTGCCTCTTCATCGGCAGACGCGATCTCGTCCGCTGCAAAGCCCTGCCGTTCGGGGAGCAAGGGCGGCGGGCACTGGAAGCGCTCGCCGCAGGTTTGCGACAGCTCGGTCCGGCGCTGGTCCTGATGCTCGGCGCGGGCAGCAGCGCCGGCAC
>NZ_JBGTFM010000289.1:0-12054 GCF_041747255.1 Blastomonas sp.
GTGCGGGCAGTAGCCAGGATTGCAAACTCAAGTGCCCTGGCTGTCGCTGCAGGTCGTTTACGAAGTTTGACCATGAAATCGGCAACCTGTGTGAAGGGCAAAGCTTCATGATGACCGGTCTCGCCCTTGGTTTTGCGTGGAAGAAGGAATTCCAGGTTGCCTTTGAGACGGGCTGGGTTGTCGCCAGAGCGGTGGCCCTTAACTGCGGTTCCGTTTTTCAACGGCAGAAATGAAAATGCATGTCGTTTTCCATGTTTTTTTCATGGAAGGGACCCGCATATCTTCTAAGTCATTGAAAAGATGGTGGGCGCGGCAGGGATTGAACCTGCGACCCCACCCGTGTGAAGGGTGTGCTCTACCACTGAGCTACGCGCCCGCTATGCCCGCGCCGATGCGGCGCGCGTGCGGAGCGATCCATTGCCAGATGCGCCCGGGATTGGCAATAGCTGCAAATGCGTGTGTAGCCCGATCGAGAAGCCGCGTCAGGAAATCGCGCGCAGTGCAGGCGCAGTGCCGGCGGGCTCCTTCGCCTGCGCCTGATTGGCCAGCCCATCAAACAGCGTGTTGATGACGATCCGCAGATTGTCCGGCGTGGCGGTACGCATCATCTCGATCATCACATAAGGGTTGCAGAACGGCTGCAGCATCAGGTTGGTCAGCGCCACCACTTCATCGAGTTCGTGCCCGGGGAAATAGCCCTCGGCCATCGCCTCGCCCAGGATCATCGCCATGTAATGATCGGCAAGATCGACATAGCCGCGAATCACCTCCCAATGCTCTTCGCCAAGATCAAGATTGGCGCGGAAGAGCGCCGGATCAGCATCGTGACGCGCGCGCTTCACCGCGACGCGGCGGGCAAAAAACTGGAACAGCTTTTCGCGCGGCGACAGGTCAGATGCGATCACGTCTTCCATGATGACGTTAAGCTCTGCAAACCAGCGTCCGGCAATCGCCTCAAAGAAAACCTCTTTTGAAGCGAAATAGCGGTAGAAGCTCGATTGCGACATGTTGCAAGCCGCTGCTACCTCGCTGAGCGAAATATTGGTCGCGCCGCGCGTGCGAACCATGTCCTCGGCCGCCTCCATCAATTGCACGCGGATTGCATCATGGTCATTGAGGGGACGGGACATAAATCATCAGCCTACTGACTTATCGGGATAAAACGGTTATACGATATTTTAACGCGTTTATCAAACGGCTTCGTCATCCCCCGCACTGATCGCCCCGGCGAGCCATGCCGGCAGGTCGAGGCCCGCCAGCCCCTCAACCCGGCGATGCTCGACCGACCGGCCGAGCTCGGGATAGGCGGCGCGCTGGCGCTTGGCATCCGCATCGGCGAGCGGCACCACGACGAGGCGGCGGTTGATCTTCTGCCGCCAGTTCATCCGCGCGGTGTTTTCCTGGCCGACATAGCAGCCCTTGTCGAACGCAACGCCGTTAAGCTCGCCTGCATTGGTTTCAAGCCACAGGATGTCACCCAGTTCGTTAACGCCCTCGGGCACTCCCAGCGCGAGGCGATGGGCAAGCCATGCGGCGTCCGCGCTCCCGCTGTCCGCCGCAGGTGTTGATGCGAGCCAACGCCAACCGAGCGCCGCCAGCCGGGGATCGGGCGATGCACCGTCTGGAGCCTGCAAGGACCAGTGCACGCTAAGCGCAGGTTCTAACGCGATGCTGATCTTGCGGCGCAGACGATACAGCGTCAGCCGCCGCATCAGACCTTCGGCCGCATCGCGCGCGCAATCGAGCAACAGATCGGCGCCATCTGCCCAGAGCAGAAAATCAAACAGCGCCTTGCCCTGCGCGCTCAGCAACCCGGCATATTGCGGTGCCTGCGCCAGCACCTTGCGCACATCCTGCGTCACCAGCCCCTGCAGAAAATCACGCACGTCCTCACCAGGGCCGGCGGCGGAGAGGCGGATCAGGGCCCGGTCGGCAAGCAATGTCAGCTGTGTCATGCGATCACACCGCTGCCGGCTCAGCCGGGGCTTTCAGATAGGCAAACATATGCGACACATAATCCGGTTTGCCCAGTGGCACGCCTTGCGTGCGCAGGATGGCATATGCGGTGGTGAGGTGAAAATAGAATTGCGGGATCGCCCAATCACGCACGAGTTGCGCCGCTGTCAGCCGAAATGTCATGCCGTTGGGCAGGGCCAGATCGATCATGCGATCATCCGCCCCATCGATCAGGTCGCGGTCGGCGTTCTCCAGCTTAGCCAGCGTTTCTGCGATGCAGGCCTGCAATGCAGCGATATCGTTGGCGCATTCAGGCAGTAACGGCAGCGGAGCGCCGCTCAGCCGCGCCACCGTGTCGTTGACCTGATGGCAGCTGAAGCGCACCTGCATGTGCAGCGGGAACATGTCGGGCGCCAATCGCGCGGCGGTCAGCGTATCGGCGGCAATGCCGTTGCCTTCACCATGCGTCGCCGCCTTGCCGAGCTGCGCAGACAGGCCCTTGAGCATTTGCGTGAAGCTCGTGATCAACAGGTCGGATGTCTTCATGGCAGGGGTCCCTCTGTGCAAGCGGCTTGAACCGCTCGCCCTTTATGGGCATGACGGCTGTCATGCACCAGAGCTTTGACCTCATCTTGAAAAACGGCACCGTCTACAGCCCCGGCGGGGCGCAGGCGGCGGACATTGCGGTTTCCGGCGGCAAGATTGTCGGCATCGGCGCGTTTTCGGGCGATGCGAGCGAGGTGATCGACTGCACCGGGTTGCACGTGCTTCCCGGAGTCATCGACAGCCAGGTGCATTTCCGCGAGCCAGGGCTGGAGCACAAGGAAGACCTTGAATCGGGCAGCCGCGCCGCTGTGATGGGCGGGGTGACCGCAGTGTTCGAAATGCCCAACACCAAGCCCAATACCGACACCGCAGAGCGCATCGCCGACAAGCTGGCACGCGCGCACCACCGGATGTGGTGCGATCATGCCTTTTATGTCGGCGCGACCTGCGCCAACGCGCCGGAGCTGGCCGAGCTGGAGCGACTGCCTGGCACGGCGGGGGTCAAGATCTTCATGGGCGCATCGACCGGCGACTTGTTGGTGGCGGATGATGGCGCACTCGCGCGCGTGCTCGCCAGCGGCAAGCGCCGCGTCGCGATCCATGCCGAGGACGAGTTTCGCATGAACGACCGCGCGGACCTGCGCGTATCCGGCGATCCCTCCTCGCACCCGGTGTGGCGCGATGACGAAAGCGCGATGCTGGCGACACGGCGTATCCTGAAGCTGGCGCGCGCGGCCAAGCGTCGCATTCACATTCTGCACATTACAACGCCCGCAGAGCTTGAACTGATCGCGCAGCACAAGGACATCGCCACCTGTGAACTGACCCCGCAGCACCTAACGCTTGCGGGAGAAGAGGCCTATCCGGCGCTCGGCACCTTTGCGCAGATGAACCCGCCAATCCGCAGCCGCGCGCACCGCGATGGTCTGTGGCAATGGCTGGCGCAGGGCGTGCCCGATGTTATCGGGTCAGACCACGCGCCGCACACGCTCGAAGAAAAGGCCAAAACCTATCCCGACAGCCCCAGCGGCATGCCCGGCGTGCAGACGCTGTTGCCGTTGCTGCTCGATCATGCCCACCACGGGCGGCTGTCGATGCAACGCGTGATCGACCTGACATCAGCGGGCGCGCAGCGCATTTTCGGCATCGTCGGCAAGGGCCGGATCGCGCTTGGCTATGACGCCGATTTTACCGTGGTCGATCTGAAAAAGCGCTGGACGATCACCGAAGGCTGGCTGCAATCGCGCTGCGGCTGGAGCCCGTTCACCGGCCGTGAACTGACCGGCAAGCCCATCGGCACGATCATCCGTGGCAACCGCGTTATGTGGGAAGACACGCTGGCGGACATCGCAACCGGCGAGCCGGTGCGGTTTGAAGCGACGGCGTTTTGACGTGGTGGCTGCTGCGTGCTGATCCGGTGATCAGTCACAACTCACGCAGCCTGCACGTTCGAACAATGATTTTGCACAACGCGCAGCCTCGAGGAAAACATAGCACCCGCTTGATTTTCGGTTCGATATGACCTATTAAGAGGTCATGATACACGATATTCTGGCTGATCGTAGCATCAGCATCAGCGATTTGAAGAAGAACCCCAGCGCAGCCATTGAGGCGGCGGATGGCTTCCCGCTTGCTGTGCTCAACCGCAACACGCCTGCCGCTTACCTCGTCCCTGCAAAGGCATGGGCGGCATTGATGGAACGGCTGGAAGACATTGAGCTTGCCGAAATCGTGCGCCAGCGGTTGAGTGAGAATCAGGAGGAAATTGAGGTCTCGATTGACGACCTATAAGCTGATCTTCCTTCGCCAAGCGCAAAAGGAGTGGGATAAGCTGAACAAATCAGTCCGCGATCAGTTCACCAAGAAGCTTCGTCAGCGGCTGGTAAACCCAAGGATAACTGGCTCGCGATTGCGGGAGCTGCCAGACTGCTACAAAATCAAACTGCGTTCGGTCGGTTACAGGCTGATTTATCAAGTGCGTGATGACCAAGTGAAGATAGTCGTCATCGCTGTGGGCCGGCGAGACCACGATATTGTTTATAATGCTGCGAACGACCGAATTTCAAAAACACCAGACTGAACATCCTCACTCAAAGAGTAGAGGCCGGCTTGCCACCTTGGCACTTGCACTTTCGAATGTGGATATCGCAGCCATTCGCCTCATAAATAGCTCCACAATCACCACATTCCAAGGAGTAGAGCCTCTGGTTGAAATGATTGCTGATCGATGCGCTCAATCCGAGCACCTGCTGCCGGTTTCTATTTATTAAACTCACAGCAGTTGTCTTTGCCCTCAATACACCCGCTTCTTCGGCTTGATATACTCGATCTCATCGCTCAGCGTGTATTCGTGCACCGGGCGCACGTCGAGGGTGACCTTGCCACCCTTGCCGCCCCAGCCTTCGAACCAGCTGATGGTGTGCTTCATGAAATTGGCGTCATCGCGCTCGGGATAATCCTCGTGCATGTGCGCGCCGCGGCTTTCCTTGCGGCTGTGCGCGCTCTCAATTGTGCAGACCGCCTGGCTGAGCAGGTTGTCGAGCTCGAGCGTCTCGATGAGATCGGTGTTCCAGATCAGCGAGCGATCGGTGACGTGGACGTCTTGCATCCGCTGGTTGACCGTCTGCATCAGCGCGGTGCCTTCAGACAGCAATTGCGTGTCGCGGAATACGGCGGCGTGCTTTTGCATGGTCTTTTGCATGTCGAGCCGGATCTCGGCAGTGGGCGAGCCGCCCTTGGCATGACGGAAATGGTCGAGGCGAGACAGCGCCAGATCGGCCGAATCACCGGGCAGCGCCTTGTGCGCGGTGCCCGGCTTGATGTTATCGCGCAGGTGATGGCCGGTAGCACGGCCAAACACGACCAGATCGATCAGCGAGTTCGAACCCAGCCGGTTCGCGCCGTGGACCGAAACGCACGCTGCCTCGCCCACTGCATAGAGGCCGGGGACCACTGAGTCGGGGTCGCCATTCTTGATGGTCACCACCTGGCCGTGATAATTGCAGGGGATGCCGCCCATGTTGTAATGCACCGTCGGCACCACCGGCAGCGGCTGGCGGGTCAGGTCAACCCCGGCAAACACCTTGCCGGTCTCGGTAATGCCCGGCAGACGCTCGGCCAGCACCTTTTCATCGATATGGTCGAGGTGCAGATAAATATGATCGTTTTCCTTGCCGACGCCGCGTCCCTCGCGGATTTCAGCGGCCATCGAGCGGCTGACAACATCGCGGCTGGCCAGATCCTTGGCCGACGGCGCATAGCGCTCCATGAAGCGCTCGCCCTCGGAGTTGGTGAGGTAACCGCCCTCGCCGCGTGCGCCTTCGGTGATCAGCACACCCGCGCCGTAAATGCCGGTGGGGTGAAACTGCACGAACTCCATGTCCTGCAGCGGCAGGCCCGCACGCAGCACCATCGCCCCGCCATCGCCGGTGCAGGTGTGCGCCGATGTTGCCGAGAAATAGCAGCGGCCCGAACCGCCAGTGGCGAGCACTACCGCATGGCTGCGGAAACGATGGATCGAGCCATCGTCCATGCAGAGCGCAATCACGCCGCGACACGCGCCGTCTTCCATGATCAGGTCGATGGCGAAATATTCGACGAAAAAGTCCGAATCATATTTCAGCGACTGCTGATACAGCGCGTGCAGCATCGCGTGGCCGGTGCGGTCGGCGGCGGCGGCGGTGCGCTGCACCGGTGGGCCTTCGCCCATGTTCTGCATGTGACCGCCGAACGGGCGCTGGTAGATCGTGCCGTTTTCATTGCGGCTGAACGGCACGCCTGCGTGCTCAAGCTCGTAAACGGCGGCAGGTGCCTCGCGCACCATATATTCGATCGCGTCCTGATCGCCCAGCCAGTCCGACCCCTTGACGGTATCAAACATGTGCCACGACCAATGATCGGGCGAATTGTTGCCAAGGCTGGCCGCGATCCCGCCCTGCGCCGCAACGGTATGGCTGCGGGTGGGGAACACCTTGGTGATGCACGCGGTCTTGAGGCCCGCCTCAGCGCTGCCCATGGTGGCGCGCAGCCCCGACCCGCCCGCGCCGACGACGACCGTGTCATACACATGATCGATGATCTTATACGCTTCAGACATCAGCTTGCGGCTCCTGAAAAGGCGATGCGCGCGACCGCGAAAATGCCGAGTGCGGCCCCGGCTACGGCATAGAAATTGAGCAGCAGGATCACACCGAATTTGGTGCCGTGATCATGCACATAATCTTCGACGATCACCTGCAGTCCAAGCCGCAGGTGATAAAAGACCGTAATCAGCAGCAGGATCATCGCGGTGGCGGCGAGTGGCGACGACAGCCAGATGGTGACCGTCTGGTAATCGAGCGATGGCAGGCTGACCAGCGAGGCGATGAACCACAGCATCAGAATGAGATTGCTGACCGCGGTGACGCGCGCCATGACCCAGTGATGTGTGCCGGTTTTCGCCGACCCAAGCCCACGCACTTTGCCGATTCTGGTGCCGCTGCCCATGTCTTTTCTCCTGCGCCGTCAAATGCGCATCGTCACTTAAGGATTCAAACGAAAAAGATGATCGCCCAGAAGATCGCCGTGAGGACGATGCCAAGCACGGGGATCATCGCTGACCAGCGCGTGTTGGTATCCAGCTCATAGCCTGCGCCGATATCCAGCACAAAATGGCGCAGCCCAGAGCACATATGCTGGAAAAACGCCCAGCTGAGCCCGACCATCAGCAGATAGCCCAGCGGCGACGTTGCCCAGCCGACATACCATGCATAGGCCTCGGGTCCGCTCGCCAGAGCCAGCAGCCAGCCGACCAGCAGAATGCCGCCGATCACCGCCATGCCGTCGCCTGTCGCCCGGTGCAGGATGGACACCAGCATCGCCGGCCCCCAGCGCCATATCGAAAGGTGCGGCGACAACGGCCGCGCTGATGGTCTCGCCATGGAAATCCCCCCGTGTTGCGAATAAGTGCTGACTGTAGCGTGCGGCCCGCTTCTGTTTAATGCATTGCCGATACGATGCAAATGTTGATTGCATAACTGCCAGCGCCTGAAGATGGCGCGCATCCGGCGGCGCACCCGCAACCGCGCGGCAGGATGCCGGCCTAACCGGGCGTTAACCAACTGCCATTAAGGCTTGGGCTAATAGGACACGCGGTAGCAGGCCAGAGGAATGCATGGTGGAACACGTAAAAACAATCAACGCCACGATGGATAACAAGGCGTTGTATGATCTGGTCGGTCACGAAATGCTGATCACCGATCGCCTGGCAAAATTTGACCCCGATAACCGAATAACCGGATATTTTGCCGAAATGCGCAATATCCTGGCAGGAGAAGAGACAAAGATCGCGACGGCTTTTTGGGATCATTATGCCGCCAATACCGATATTTGTAGTAAAGTGCCCGATATCGAAAGATTGCGTGCCGGAACGATTGCCAAGGTCGCCAGCTATACTCTGGAAAAATTCAGTGATTTCAGCAACCAACGCTGGGTTGAGCAGGCGTTCAGCAACGCCCTGGATGCTCGCAAATTTGGCATACCGCTGTGGCAGGTACTGGCATCGCTGGCCCACACCTATGATTTCGTCCTGAAACTGCTCCACGTGCGATTGGCCAATGATATCGATCTGTTGGTCAAATTCGCGAGGGCCAATGCCAAGGTGCAGATCATCGAGGCTGAATTCATGTCATCGGCCGTCACTGCGCTCGAACGAATCGAAGCGCAGCAGCAACGGTTCGACAGGACATCGAACTTCAAGCAGTCAGTGGACAGTGAACTGCAGCAGGCATCGCATCTGGGCACCGGACTGCACAGCCAGGTCGTCGCTGCATCAGAAGCCGCACGCCAGATGCTGGGCCGTTCGTCGGAAGTCGCCGCCGCCGCCGAGCAATCCGCCATCGCGATGCGCGAGGCGGCGCAAACTGCCGCAGGCCTGATCCGCGCCATCGAAGATGCGCGCTGTGAGGTCGAGGTCGCCTCAGACGTGGCCAATCGCGCCGCGCATCAGGCCAGCCATGCCGTGGAAAGCACCCACACGCTGTCTACTCACGCAGAATCGATCGAATCGATCCTGGGCCTGATCCGCGACATCGCCGGGCAGACCAACCTGCTGGCGCTCAACGCCACCATCGAGGCGGCGCGCGCCGGCGATGCCGGGCGCGGCTTTGCCGTCGTTGCGCAGGAGGTCAAGAGCCTTGCCAACCAGACCGCGCGGGCCACCGACGACATCGCCCACAAAATCACCGCGATCCAGCAGGCCACCCGCGACACGGTGTCATCAAACGACTCGGTGCGCTCCACGGTGAGCGAGGTGCAAAGTTCGGCAGACCGCATCCGCATGGCTATGGAAGCACAGGCGCAGACCGTGACCATTATCACCGCTGCGGTCGATGAAACCGCACTCGCTGCCGATTCGATGTCGAACACGATCGGCACGATCCGCATGGATACCGAGGGCCTTGCCGGCACGATGGATGACGTTGGCAACGGCTTTTCTCACCTCCAGCAACAGCTGGAGCAACTCAAGCAGCGCTCGAACAGTTTTGCCGACGAGATCAGCCTCTCGAAAAGCGCCTGACGCACCAAGGCCAGAACAGGCACGTTGCGCCGTGCGGGGCAAACGTGAACAATAGACCTTGCGAACCGCACGGGCTATGCCAGTGCGATGATCAACGTCCAACAGCATATTCTGGTAACCGGCTCCAGCCGCGGCATTGGTGAGGCGATTGCCGATCATCTGCTCGCCGCCGGGCACCGCGTGGTCGGCCACGCCAGCCGCCCCATTTCCGACGTGTTTGCCTATCCGGTGATCGGCGCTGATTTCGCCGATTTTCGCGGACCCGATGCGCTGTGGCAGCAGGCCATTGACCTGCTTGATGGGCGCATTGACGTTCTGATCAACAACGCCGGGATCTTCGCCGCCAACCCGATTGAAAGCGGCGACCCCGAATGGCTGGCCGCGTGGGACGAGACGATGACGATCAACCTCACTGCCAGCGCCCAGTTGTGCCGCTTTGCGGTGCGCCATTTTCAGGAACGCGGCGGCGAGGGACGGATCGTCAACATCGCCAGCCGCGCCGCCTATCGCGGTGACAGCCCGGATCATTGGCATTATGCCGCATCAAAGGCAGCGATGGTGGCAATGACCAAGACGATTGCCCGCGCCTATGCGGCTCAGCAGATCTATGCCTTTGCCATCTGCCCCGGCTTCACGATGACCGGCATGGCCGAAGATTATCTGGAAAGCCGGGGCGGCGACACGCTGCTGGCAGACATCCCGCTGGGCAGGGTGGCGCTGCCCGAAGAGGTCGCGCGGATGGCAGGCTTTTGCGCCAGCGACGCGCCGCCATCGATGACCGGCGCGGTGCTGGATGCGAACGGCGCGAGCTACGTTCGCTAACGACCAGCAACACGCCCCGCACTCGACACGATTTCGGCCAAACAAGGAGCGGCAATTGGACAGCTGGAAAGTCACCATCCCCTGCACGTTGGTTGAAGCGCGGCGCATCACCGAGAGCGATGACACCGA
This sequence comes from Blastomonas sp., assembly GCF_041747255.1. Classification (GTDB taxonomy): domain Bacteria; phylum Pseudomonadota; class Alphaproteobacteria; order Sphingomonadales; family Sphingomonadaceae; genus Blastomonas. The sequence continues at coordinate 10,010 of NZ_JBGTFM010000289.1, forward strand.
CAGCGCGCCACTCGGCAGCCCCACGATTGTTGCCAGCGAAGTTAATGCTTATGCCGACCCTGCACTGCCCGGCAGCTGGGCAATCCATGCCTATTTTGAGAGCAAACCTGACGCCCGCCGGATCCGGCGGCTGCGCGACCTTGTCCCCAGCGCCGATGGCATGAAGCTGAAGGCTGAAAAGCTGCCCGACAGCGACTGGGTGACGATGAGCCAGGCCGGGCTGGAGCCGATCCGCGCGGGGCGCTTTCATGTACACACGCCTGAAATGCCACCTGCGCCAGAGCATGGCATCAAGAGCTTCAAAATCCCCGCGAGCCTCGCCTTCGGCACCGGCCATCACAACACCACCCGCGGATGCCTGATGATGCTCGATGCGATGAAGCGGCGCGGACATATCGTGCGCAGTCACATCGACATCGGCACCGGCACCGGATTGCTCGCCTTTGCCGCGCTGCACCTGTGGCCGCGCAGCTATGCCACCGCGAGCGATATCGATCCGGTGTGCGGCCCGGCGGTCGCCGACAACGCGCTCAGCAACGCGGTCAGGCTCGGCCCGCGCGCAGGCGAACTGGCGATGTTCATCGCCGAGGGGCTGAATGATACCGACCTGCACGCCCGCGCGCCTTATGATCTGGTGATCGCCAACATTCTGGCGGGACCGCTGATCGACCTTGCGCCAGACATCAGCGCGGTCACCTTGCCAAGCGGTCAGGCGGTGCTCTCCGGGCTGCTCGGCACGCAGGCCGATGCCGTTGCGCGTGCCTATCGCAGGCAGGGCTTCCGGCTCGCCGAGCGACTTGACCTTGGCGACTGGACGGTGCTGCGGCTGCGCAAGCGCCCCGGCCTATGGCGGTAGCACGGATCATCCGGCGCATTTCCGGCTGGCTGTTCCTAAGCCTCGGCCTGTGCTGGCTGGCGGCTGAAATCGGCGGTATCTGGGGCACCAATCGCGACTGGATGCCGCCCGACGACGGCGTCACTATCTATGTCGAAACCAACGGCTTCCACACCGGATTCATCCTGCCTGCGCAGGCCGAAGGCATTGACTGGCACGCGCTGTTCCCGCCTACCGACCTTGCCGACCGCCGCTATCACGCCACCGGTGCGACCGATCATGTCGCGATCAGCTGGGGCGAACGCGATTTCTATCTGGGCACCCCGCGCTGGGAAGACATGCGCATCCGCCCATTGCTCAGGGCCTCAATCGGCAGCGACGCGACGCTGGTCCACATCTATCACATGCGGCGCCCCGCCGAGGGCCGCTATGCGCGGCGGCTGGTGATCAGCCACGCCGCCTATCGTAGCCTTGCGAACGCACTGATACGCGACGTCGCCCGGCCCGATAACGGACCGTTGCAGCCGGTCCCCGGCTATGGCGGCGACGATGTGTTTTATGAAGCGCGCGGCTATTATTCGCTGGTCAACAGCTGCAACAGCTGGACCGGCGATCACCTGCGCGCGATCGGTGTGCGCATCGGCGCATGGACCCCGGCAGAGCATCACGTCATGCGCTGGTTTCCTGCAAGCGAGCCTCAAGGTACAGCCGCTCGGCGCGCGGCGGATTAAGCGCCAGCGCCGCCGCCCAGGCGGCGCGCGCGGCCTCATGCTGACCCAATTCGGCGAACAGATGTGCACGCGCCGCATGCCACGGGCGAAACGCCTGCAGCCTGCTGGCATCCAGCGCGTCAAGCGCCTGCAGCGCCGCCACCGGCCCCTGAACCCGGCCAAGCGCGATCGCCCGGTTGATCGCCACTACCCGCCCAGGTCGCACCGCCTGCAGCATATCGTAAAGCGCGAGAATGGCCGCCCAGTCGGTTGCTCCCTCACCCTTGCGCCGCGCGTGGGTGAGATGAATTGCCGCCAGCAGCTGATATGGCCCGCTGCGTCCGATATCGGCAGCGCGCGCCATCAACCGGGAGGCGGACGCGATCAGACGCTCGTCCCATAATTGCGGGTCCTGCTGGCTGAGCGGGACCATCGCGCCGTCCGCATCGAGGCGCGCGCTGCGGCGTGATTCGGCCAGTTGCACCAGCGCCGCCAGTGCC